>DASUTC010000022.1 GCA_036374795.1 Herpetosiphonaceae bacterium | reverse complement strand
GCTGACGCCCAACGGCAAGGTCGATCGCAAAGCGCTGCCCCAGCCGGAGCGCACGAGCGCTCCGACGACGCTGGTCGCGCCCCGGACGGAGACGGAGACGACGCTGGCGCGGATCTGGGCCGACGTATTGGGCCTGGAGCAGGTGGGCGTACACCATAACTTCTTTGAGGTCGGCGGGCACTCGCTGCTCGGCACGCAGGTGATCAGCCGCGTGCGCCAGTCGTTGGGCGTGGAGCTGCCGCTGCGCGCGCTCTTCGAGGCACCGACGATCGCTGCTCTGGCTCAGCGGATCGCGGCGGGCGATGGGCAGATTCGGCGCGCGCTGCCGCCCATTCAGCGCGTCGACCGGGCGGACGAGCTGCCGCTCTCGTTTGCGCAGCAGCGGCTCTGGTTCATCGATCAGCTACAGCCCGGCATGTCCGGCTATAACATCGCCGCGGCCGTGAAGTTGACGGGCGTGCTCGATGCGCGGCCGCTATGGCAGAGCTTGAACGACGTGGTCGCGCGTCATGAGGTGCTGCGGACGACATTTGCGCAGCGCGACGGTCGGGCTTATCAGGTGATCGCGCCGTCGCTGAGCATCGATCTGCCGCTGGTCGATCTGTGCCCGCTCCCGCAGACGGAGCGCCAGGCGCAGGCCGAGCGGCTGCTGACGACGGAAGCACAGCGCCTCTTTGATCTTCGGCGCGGGCCGCTGCTGCGCGCCCTGCTGCTGCGCCTGGACGAGCAGACGCATGTGCTGCTGCTGACCATGCACCACAGCATCTCGGATGGCTGGTCGCTGGGCGTCTTCCTGCGCGAGATCGCCGCGCTCTATCCGGCCCATGCCGCAAACACACCAGCGCCAGCGCTACTGCCGGAGCTATCAATCCAGTATGCCGACTTTGCGGTCTGGCAGCGCACGGAGCTAGCGGCGGTGCTGGAAAGCCAGCTTGCCTACTGGCGGCAACATCTGGCGGGAGCGCCGACCGCGCTTGAGCTGCCTACCGATCGTCCGCGTCCTGCCGTGCCGACGTTGCGCGGCGCGCAGCACTCCGCTGCGCTTCCGGCGGCTCTGGCCGAGGCGCTGCGGACGCTCAGCGCCAGCGAGGGCACGACGCTGTTCATGACGCTGCTGGCGGCGTTCGATGTGCTGCTGCATCGCTACACGGGCCAGACCGATATCGTGGTTGGCTCGCCGATTGCCAATCGCAACCGAGCCGAGATCGAGCCGCTGATCGGGTTCTTTGTCAATACGCTGGCGCTGCGCGCCGACCTGAGCGGACAGCCGACGTTCCGCGAGCTGCTCTGCCGCGTGCGCGCGGTGGCGCTTGAGGCGTACGCGCATCAGGATTTGCCCTTCGAGCGGCTGGTCGACGCGCTGCAACTGCCCCGCGATCTGAGCCGTCCGCCGCTGTTCCAGGTGATGTTCGTGCTGCAAAACGCGCCGCTGCCGTCGCTGAATCTAGAGGATTTGACGCTGGAGCCGGTGACGATCGATAGCCGGACCTCGCGCTTCGATCTGACGCTGGAGCTGGTGCCGACTGAGCACGCCCTGACGGCAACATTCGAGTACAGCACCGATCTATTCGAGGCGCAGACGATCGAGCGCATGGCCGCGCACTGGCAGATGTTGCTGACGGCGGTGGTGGCCGATCCCGACCAGCCGATCGCCACGCTGCCGCTGCTGAGCGAGGCCGAGACGCGCCAGCTCGTGCATGAGTGGAACGCCACCGCCGCGCCCTTCCCTGCCGCGCGCAGCCTGCCCGACCTCT
>DASUTC010000021.1 GCA_036374795.1 Herpetosiphonaceae bacterium | reverse complement strand
CAACCTGATCGGGATCAAACGCCGCAGGTCGATCCGCAAGCAGTTCGAGGCTGCCCAGGAGCGTGCCCTGAGCCTGAAGCGGCGCGCAGAGGCAGCTTCCCCGATCCTGCTGGAAGCCTTCGCCCACCTGTGGCAGATGTCCGTCGCCGGTCGTGTTGGACGCGAGATACACGTTGCCGTCGCCGAGCACGCCAAGGTATGAAATGTGCGCTAATGAGATCCGCGCCGGATGCGGCGCTGCGGTCTGGCCGTCGATCGAGAGCGCGACCGTGTGCGCCTCGGCGGTGTCGAAGTCGAACAGCATCAGACGCGCGGCATCACAGGGCAGGAGCTGGCAGATCCGATTGAGCGCCTCCTGCGCAAAGTCGATCGGCGGCTGCATCGTGCGGACGGCCTGGCTGACCTGATGCAGCAGTTCCAGGCGGTGCGCGTACTGCTGGAGCGTCGCTTCGGCCTGCTGGTGATCGCAGGCATCGTGCATGGCCGCGCGATACGCGGCAAGCTGCGCGGCGACGACCGCGAGCATGCTTAGGTCTTCCGAGCCATACACCGCTGGCGCGGCGTGCCCTACCAGGAGCAGCCCGCCGACCTGATCCAGCCGCACGAGCGGGACGATCAGGAAGGAAGGCCAGGGCAGCGGGACGGCCACCTCTCGCCCATAGTCGGTCAGCGCCGGGCTGGCCTGCTCGCGTAGCCAGCGCAGCAGGCGGATCAGTTCGATGCGGAGCATCGCCTGCTCCGGCAGCGTCTCAGGAACCGCGAGCAAGCGCGGCGGCTGGCCCGCCTGCGCCTCCAGCAGCACGCAAGAATCGTAGGGCAGCACGTGCTGCAACAGCGCCAGCACCTGGCGCACACGGCCCTCCGCATCGTGAGCCGAGGCCAGCGCCTGTGCAATGTCGTGTAGCGTGCCCGTGATGGATCTGGCGCTACCAGTCAGGGATGGATTCAGTCCGGTCATTGGCTGCTCCCCATCGATCCAGATACGCCCGGCTCCTCTACGGCGGGTCGGCAAGCGCATTCGATACCCTACGCAATGCTCTACATGGCTTGGCTGGGAGCGTAGGAGCCGGGCAGCGCAGCGGATCACAAAGCGCGACCAGGCGTGATCCGCGCGGCTGTTGCCAGGCAGGTAGCAGGCTGGAGTGGTGGTTGAGGCGCTACCGGGTAATCATCAGGTCGTGCAGGGCTCGACTCCGCTGCGCGACATCTTTGGCGGCGCGGGGCTGTGGTTGAGTACAAGGAATACCGGAGACGTTGGCGTACTAAATAGCTTACACTAATTCGTGCCAGTTGGCTAGAGGTCAGAGTCAGTTTACAGCAGGAGCCTGACGGCGGGGAGCACAGGCTCCACCAGCGTCGCGGCCCGGCCACCAGACGACACCCGCGAGCGACATCATCCGGTGGCCGGGTTGTGCGGCCTCGCCGCTCAGCTCACGAGCCGTCACGACGAGGCCGAGGGCCAGGCGATCACGCGCTGGCCGCGATGGGCTAGCCGCTGCTGTTGGGGCTGGACAGCGGTGGCTTCCCCTTGCCGAAGCGCAGGTAGAGCGGAGGCACCACGAACAAGTTGAGCAGCGTCGCGGTGATCAGGCCGCCCAGAATCACGATCGCCATCGGGTGCTCGATCTCGTGGCCGGGAATATTGCCAGCCACGATCAGCGGGATCAGCGACAGCCCGGTCGTCGCTCCGGTCATCAAGATCGGCGCGAGCCGCTCCTTCGCGCCCTGCACCACCAGCGCGGGGCCGAACGGCACGCCCTCGGCCTGCTCAAGATGCTGATAGTGGCTGATCAGCATGATCCCGTTTCGCGCTACGATCCCCAGCACCGTCAGGAAGCCCACGAGCGAGCCGAGCGAGATAATGCCGTCGCTGGCAAACGCCGCCAGCACGCCGCCGACCAGCGCCGAGGGCAGCGTCAGGAAGCTCAAGATCGTCAGACGCCAGCTCCCGAAGGACGCCTGTAGCAGGAAGAAGATCCCAAGCGCGGCGGCAATCGCCAGCCAGAACAGGCGGCTTTCGGCTGCCTGCCGCTCGGCATACTCGCCGAGCACCACGGGGTGATACTCGCGCGGGAACTCGATCGTCTGGAGCCGCTGCTCGACCTCGCGCGCGACCGAGCCGAGGTCGCGGCCCCGCACGTTCGCGCTCACGTCCAGGCGGCGCGAGACGGCTTCGCGCTTGATCACATTCGGCGTCGGCACAATCCGCACATCCGCTACCTCCGCCAGCGGCACATGACCGCCATCGGGCGTATCGATCAGCAGCTCGCGGACGCTGGTCAGGCTGTGACGGGTTTCGGACGTGCCACGAATCCGCACATCGATCACCTTGCCATCACGGAAGATGTCGCCGACCTCGATGCCGTTGACGTAGGAGGCTGCCGCGCGGCGGACCTCGCCGGGCGTGAGGCCGTAGCGCTGAGCCTTCGCCAGATCGACCTCGATCTCCATCTGGGGGATGTCTTCCTGGTGCTCCTCGTGCAGATCGATGATGCCGTCGATCCCCTCCAGCGCCTGCTTGACCTCCGCCGACTTGGCGTGCAGCACGTCCAGATCGGGGCCGAAGATCCGCACCACGATCGTCTCGCTGGTGCCCGTCAGCACCTCTTTGATGCGCTCCTTGAGATAGGTCTGCACATCACGATACAGCCCCGGATAGCCGTCGACCGCCGTCTGGACCCTGGCGAGCGTCGCGTCGTAGTCAGCCGCCGGATCGACGCTGATCCAGTTCTCGCCGAAATCGATACCGACGACCTCATCCGCCGCCAGCGCCCGCCCGATGTGCGCGCCGAAGTTGCGTACGCCCGGTATAGCGCGCAGCTCGACGCTGGCCTGCGTCGTAATGCGCATCATCTCCGGCAGCGAGGTGCCCGGCTTGGTCAGCCAGTGCATCAGGAAGTCGCGCTCTTTGAACGAGGGCAGCAACGACTGGCCCAGGAACGGCAATACTGCCACGCCCGCCGCCGCGATCAGCCCGACGATGCCATAGGCCATCCGTGGAGCGCGAACGATCGGCCCGAGCAGCCGGTCGTAGGTGCGCTGGAACCAGGGGATCAGCGGCGACTGGCGATCCTCAAGCGGCGCGTTGCGCAGGAGCAGCAGACTCAGCGCAGGCGTGACCGTCAGCGCCACGACCATCGAGACGAGCAGCGCAATCGCATACGAGAACGCCAGCGGCCTGAAGAACGCGCCCGACAGCCCTTCCATGAAGAAGACCGGCCCGATCGCCACCACCTCGATCAGCGTCGCATAGACGATCGCGTGACGCACCTCAAGCGATGCATCCAGAATAATCCGCGCCGTGGGCAGCGTGCCCCCGGCCTGCCGGTGCTGGCGGAGCCGCCGTACAACGTTCTCGATGTCGATGATCGCATCGTCGACGATGTCGCCCAGCGCGATGACGAAGCCTGCCAGAATCATGGTGTTGATCGACGCGCCGCGCCAGTAGAGCACCAGACCAGCCGCCACCAGCGACAGCGGCATCGCGATCAGGCTGATCAGCGCGACGCGCCAGTTGTACAGAAAGGCGACCAGCACCAGGATCAGCAGCAGCGCGCCGATCAGCAGCGACATCGTGAGATTGTCGATCGCCGTCTCGATGAAGGTCGCCGGTCGAAAGATCGTCGGATCGACCTCGATGCCCTCAAGCGCGGGCGCTAGCTCTTCGAGCGCGGCCTCGACGCCCTGCGTCACTTCCAGCGTATTGCCCCACGGAAACTTCTCGACGATCAGCAGCAGGCCCGGACCATCGTTGATCACCGCATCGCCGATCAGCGGCTGGTGCGTGATCACCATATCGGAAACCTCGCCCAGGCGCAGATCGGTGCCCTCGATCGGCACCTCGGCCATGTGTTCGGGAGAGACGATCGGCAGCACGTGCTGGACGTTGAGCCGCTGGTTGGGCGTGTCGATAAAGCCGCCGGTGCCGATCGTCGCGCCCTTCAGGAAGGCCAGCAGGCCCACATCCAGGCCGCTGGCGGTGGCGTTCGAGACTTGCTGGAGCGTCACGCCGCTTGCCTGCAACTGCTGCGAGTCGAGATGGGCCACGATCTGTTTCTTGCGCGCGCCCCAGATCGCGACATTCGCCACGCCGTCGACGTTCATCAGACGCGGCGCGATCTTCCAGCGCACGACCTCCGACAGATCGATCAGCGACATCGTATTGGAGGACAGCCCGATCTTCATCAGGCGGCTGGTCGACGAGAGCGGCTGGAGCATAACCGGCGGCATCGCCACGCTCGGCAGCGTCCGCGTCACCTGAGCCAGCCGCTCCTGCACAAGCTGGCGAGCCTCGATCAGATCGGTGCCGGGCTTGAAGATCAGCAGGATCGACGATAGCCCAGGAACCGACTTGGAGCGCAAAATATCCAGCCCCGGCGTGCCGTTGAGCGCCTGCTCCAGCGGCACGGTGATCAGCGACTCCGTCTCAGTCGTGGAAAGCCCGAGCGCTTCGGTCTGGATCTCGACGCGCGGCGGTGCGAACTCTGGAAAGACGTCGACCGGCATGTCCGGCAGCCGGGCGATGCCGAAGAACATCAGCGCCGCAGCCGTGGCAAGCACCAGGAAGCGAAGTCGCAGGCTCGAGGCAACGATCCAACGCAGCATGGCTACATCCCCTTGTGCGCTTAATGTCCAACGCCAAACTCGATCCCATACAGCTCAGCCGCGCCGACCGTCACGATCTGCGTGCCGGTGCTCGGACCCTCAGACAGCACCGCCATGTCGCCGTCGATGTAGTCGACGAGGATGCCCTCGCGGACGTAGGTCAGGGATTCGGGGCTGGTGTAAACCCAGGTTTCGCCGTGCAGGTCATAGATCACCGCTCCGTAGGGGATAACCATGCGCTGCCGCGCGCTGCCCGCCAGCGTCAGCTCAACCCGCACCCGCTGGCCTGGCTCCAGGCCGTGAGCACCGCTCTTGACTATGTAGTACAGCGACTCGGCGGTCGCCTTAGCGTCGGACGTGGGTGGCATGGCAGGCTCGACGATCACGCCCGCCCCGCTATTCGTGTGGTCGAGCGGCAAAACCGTGGCCGGCTGGCTGCGATCGACCTCATTCAGATCGCCAGCCGAGAGCGGCACGCGCACCCAGAGATCCGCAGAGCTGGCGGTAACGTTGGTCGTACCGGCTGCCTGCGTCCCGCCAGCACCCGACGATGCCAGCAGCGTTACAACCTCACCGCCCACCGTGCGCTTACGTGTCACCTGTCCCTCGCGCACCGCAACGGTCTGGATGTCGAGCCGCCTGGCCGCCTCTGGGACGAGCACGATCCGGCTGAGATCGGTGCCCTCGATCGCCTCGACATGCGCAGGTTCGGGCTTGCTGGTCTTGGCCGCCGGTGCCTGCCCGCACGCCGCAAGCAGGAGGCTGGCAAGCATTGGCACCGCACGTATCCATCGCGTATTGAGCTTCATCTATCTGCCTCCCTGGCATCTCATGCATGTTGATGATCAACGCCGACCATGTCACCCCTAGGGGTTGGCCGGATTCTCTGTCGGCTCGATATAGTTCCCGCCCATCAGCGACGACGGATGCGCCCAGGCTCGTTGCTCGCCGCCCAGCAGCGATGGAGGCTCGAACTGCGCGCTCGCCAGGCTAGCCTCTGGACTGGACCCAAAGCGCAGGTACAGGGCCGGAACCACGAACAAGTTGAGCAGCGTCGATGTCACCAGGCCGCCCAGAATCACGATCGCCATCGGGCGCACGATCTCATGGCCGGGAATCGTGCCTGCCACGATCAAGGGACTCAAGGCCAGCGCGGTGGTCGCCATCGTCAGCACGATCGGCGTCAGCCGCTCCTTGGTGCCACGCACGACCAGCCCAGGGCCGAACGGCTCGCCCTCGATCTGCTCAAGGTGCTGATAGTGGCTGATCAGCATGACCCCGTTGCGCGCCGCAATGCCCAGCACCGCCAGGAAGCCCACGAGCGAGCCGAGCGAGATCACGCCACCGCTGAGCAGCGCCGCCAGCACGCCGCCGACCAGCGCCGAGGGCAGCGTCAGAAAGATCAGCGTCGCCAGCCGCCAGCTTCCGAAGGCAGCTTGCAGCAGCAGGAAGATGCCGATGGCCGACGCAATCGCCAGGCCGAGCATACGTCGCTGCGCCGCCTGCCGCTCGGCATACTCGCCAAGCACCACGGGGTGATACTCAAGCGGGAAGGAGATACCCTGAAGGCGCTGCTCGACCTCGCGCGCGACCGAGCCGAGGTCACGGCCCTGCACGTTCGCGCCGACATCGATGCGCCGCGAGACACCTTCGCGTCTGATCGCGTTGGGCGATGCCACGATCCGCACGTCGGCCACATCCTTCAGCCGCACATGACCGCCGTCGGGCGTATCGATCAGCAGCTCTTGCAGGCTGGTCATGCTGTGACGGGTGCTGGACGTGCCCATCACCACCACCTCGAAGACCTTTTGCTCCTCGAACAGGTTGCCGACCTCAAGGCCATTCACCAGCGTCGCCGCCGACCGCCGGACCTCGCCCGGCGTCAGGCCATACTGCCGTGCCCGGTCCAGGTCGACCTCAATCTCAACGGTCGGCTCCTCGACCTGGGCCTCCGTGCGCAGATCAACGATCCCGTCGATTCCGGCCAGCGCCTGGCGCACCTCCTCGGCCTTCGCGCGAAGGCCATCCAGGTCGGGGCCGAAGATGCGCACAACGATCGCGTCGCTGGTTCCGGTCAGCGCCTCTCTGACCCGCTCGTGCAGATAGCTCAGCACGCTGCGCGAGACGCCGGGGTAGCCTTCAACCGCCTGCTGCACGGCAGCGACCGTCGCGTCGTGGTCGGCGGAGGGATCGATGCTGACCCACAGCCCGCTGGAATTGATCCCGACGATGTCATCGCCTGTGATGGCGCGGCCAAGATGGGCACCATAGTTGCGCACGCCCGGAATCGCCCGCAGCTCACGGCCCGTCTGCACCGCAAGTCGGCTCATCTCCGGCTGCGAGGTGCCGGGCGCGGCCACCGAGCGGATCAGCAGGTTGCTGTCCTTCAGCGGCGGCAGCAACGACTGGCCCAGGAACGGCAGCGCCGCCAGGCCGACCAGCGTCACGACGACGACCACGGCGTACGCCGGACGCGCGCTGCGGATCGTGCGGGCAACCAGCCGATCGTAGCTCCGGTGCAGCCAGCGGACTAGCGGAGGCTCGCTGCGCTCGAAGCGAGCCGACGACAGCAGCAGCAGGCTCAGCGCTGGCGCGACCGTGAGCGCCACCGCCATCGAAGCGAGCAGCGCCAGCGCGTAGGAGAGCGCCAGAGGCCGGAACAGCGCGCCGGATGCGCCCTCGATGAAGAAGACCGGAGCCACCGCCAGCACCATAATCACCGTCGCAAAGACGATCGACTGACGCACTTCGAGCGACGCTTCGAGCACGATCCTCGCCGTCGATGTGCTGCCGCCCGCCCGCCGCTCCTGGCGCAGCCGCCGCATGATGTTTTCTATGTCGATGATCGCATCGTCGATGATCGCGCCGAGGGCTATCGCCAGACCGGCCAGCACCATCGTGTTGACGGTCGTGCCGCGCAGGTAGAACACACCGAGCGCGGCCAGCAGCGACATCGGGATCGCCACCAGGCAGATCAGCACCACGCGCCACTGCAACAGGAACGCGCCGAGCACAAGCAGCACCAGCATAAAGCCGATCAGCAGCGACATCGAGAGGTTGCCGAGCGCCGTCTCGATAAAGCTCGCCGGTCGAAAGATCGTCGGGTCGACCGTGATGCCCGAAAGGCCAGGACGCAGCTCATCCAGCACGCGCTCCAGCGCGCGCGTCACCTCCAGGGTATTCGCCCCTGGGAACTTTTCCACGACCAGCAGCAGGCCGGTGCCGTTGTCGACGATCGCATCGCCGATTAGCGGCTGATGATTTTCGACCACATCGGCGACCTCACCCAGGCGCATCTCCGTTCCATCGACCGTCACCTGCGCCAGATGCTCCGGTGAGACGATCGGCAGGACGTGCCGGATGCCAAGCCGCTGGTTGGGCGTATCGACGAAGCCGCCGGTCACGCCGGGCGTGGCGGCCCTGAGGTAGCTCAGCGGCGAAACCCACAAGGCGTCGCCGGTGGTTCTGATCACCTGCTGAAGCGTCACGCCATTCGCCCGCAGCCGCTCCGGGTCGACCTGCACCTGCAACTGCCGCTCGCGCTGCCCCCAGAGCGCCACATTTGCCACGCCGGGAACGCCCATCAACTGCGGGCGGATCGTCCAGCGGGCCAGCACCGACATCTCGATCGGCGATACCTCCTTTGAGGATAGCCCGATCATCATCACGCGGCTGGTCGACGACAGCGGCTGGAGCATCGTCGGCGGCTTCGAGACATTTTTGGTCGGCAGGCCTTGCGCTTGCGTCAGCCGCTCCTGCACCAGCGCGCGCGCGCGCATAATGTCGGTGCCTGGCTCGAAGATCAGAACGATCGACGAGAGTCCGGGGATCGACTCGGAGCGCATGGTTTGCACCCACGACACGCCGTGCAGGATCTCCTCCATAGGAACCGTCACGAGCGATTCGACCTCTTTGGCCGACAGGCCCAGCGCTTCGGTCTGAATCTCAACATACGGCGGCGCGAACTCCGGAAACACATCGACCGGCATGTCGCGCAGGCGGACAAAGCCAACAAACATCAGCGCCGCGGCGATGACAAGCACCAGAAATCGCAGCTTCAGGCTCGACTCAACGATCCAATGCAGCATTACTGGGAACCTCCTCGCGTAGTCATGTTCCAACGCCACCCGCGACGCCATGTGAGCACAGGGTCAGAGGGCGGACCATGCGGCAGGACAGCCTGGGCACCATCGGTGAGGAACGCCGATGCGGGTACCACAGCCAGATCGTTCCCTGATCGATTGATCTGCGGGTGATACCAACTGCTGGGATGTTGGAAGATTCAAGGTAACGCTGCCGTTCCAGCACGATGGAGCGGGATCGGTTTAGGAGCGGGCAGCAATACGTGATGCCGCCCAGCTTTCCGAGGCTCTCGTCATCTTCACAGCCATAGAGAACGAGCGGTCTGACGCGAGGGAGAGAGTCTCCAGCTAGCGGCGTATAACCCGGGCAGGCGCTGAGATCTCTCTGACGCGGCGTGGCTGGCACACGCCTCTCACTCGTTTAGGAATATCTGGAAGTGTGCTGTACAGGCTGGTGCTGGCCCCAAGGTACCTGATCACGCGCGCTGCGCCTATTCGTAGATCTACCTAATGACGGTGGGGAAATCCCGTAGTTTTGCCGACCGTTTCAAGTTCCAAGTTTCAAGTTCCAAGTCTCCGGCTCCTGGTGTGCCGGGCGCCCATGCCGGGTGCCCGTGCCCAGAGGGCACCCGCATGGCACCCCGTCTGGCACCCGCATGACGCCCGTTCCTGGTTCTCGGCCCTCAGTGGCACCCCGCAGCGCCCGAATCAGTAAAGCTTTTGCCTGCCTCTGGGATAAACTGCCATTCGTAGCTGGCTTCGTGCAGCACCACCTTCAAGACGCCAAACGTATCATCGTTGCGCACCTCGCTGTTAGGCAAATGATTGACATCGACATCGATATGATTTTTGCCGCCGGTGCCAACAACGATCTGTCGCACGCCACGCGCGAGATCAAGCTCTCCATCGGGCGTCATGGGCGCAAAGCGCTCGTAGCTGTGAGCATGGCCCGCCACCACCAGCTCGACGCCGTGCTGATACATCAACTGATAGAGCGGGCGGACGCTCTCGTTCACCTGATACTTGCCGCTGCTCCAGCGCGGATGATGAAAATAGGCGATCACACAGCTCGCTCCTGCCGCCGTCAGCTCAGCTTCGAGCCACTGGTACTGCGCTGTGTCAGGCCCGCAGCCGCCAAGCCGATCACAGTTGGTGTTGAGCACGAAGACGCGCCAGTTGCCGAGCGGATAGGTGTAGTAGCCGCGACCCGGCTCGCCCGCAGCCGCGCCAAAGTAATCGAAGTAGGGCCTGGCGTTCGCTGTCAGGTACTCGTGGTTGCCAATGGCCGGGCGCGTGCGCTCTTTGTGACGACCCCAGCTAGCGCCGTAGCATTGGGCAAACTCGGCTGAGGCGCCGTCGTCGTAGGCGTTATCACCCGTGGTGAAGACCGTGCCGGGGATCGCGTCCAGCAATGCGGCGGTCGCTTCGTCGCCTGCGCTGTCACAATCGGCGATGTCGCCAGCGCCCACCAGGACAGGATCGCCGCCTGGCGGTGGCGTTTGAGTGGGCGGCAGGATCGCCGTCGGCTCCGGCGTGGGCGGCTCTCCTGCGCCGACGACGATCACAACGAGCTGCGGCGCTCTGCCTGGGAGGCTATGCTCGCGCGCGTAGAAGCTCACTCCATCGTCGGAGGTGGGAGCCAGTTTAAAGGTGTAGGTTGCGTCGCCCGTCACCAGCGGTGTAACATCGTACTCGACCCAGGTTCCAGATCTGATCACGCCTTTGCGATCGACTGGCGCTCCCTGCGTGAGTGGTCGATTATCCCAGGTAATACCCGCCTCCGTCCAGGCATTTTCCGCCAGCTCCACGCCGGGTCCGTCCCGCGTCGACGACGATGCCATGAGCCGCAGCGTGGCCCGCCGCACGACGCCTGTCAGGCCCCTGGCCGAAAATTGCAGGTAAGTTTCTTCTGGAGTGCCGCCGCCATCGACGCGCAGCGTTGGCGCTTTGCCGTAGTTCGTCCTGGGATGGCCCAGATCAACCGATGCGTCCGCTTCGACAGCAAACGTCAGCGTGATCGACGACGTGGATGTCGGGGTGGCGGTGGGCAAGAATGTTGCGGTCGGCGTGATGATCGCTGTGGCCGTCGCGGTGGGCGGAGGCGGCTCGGCGATCGTCGGCTCCGCCGTCGCCGTGGGCGGAGGCGGCTCGGCGATCGTCGGCTCCGCCGTCGCCGTGGGTACGCTGCTGGGCGCGGCAGAAGGCGCGGCGAGCGGATGGGCGTGCAAGACATCGAGGAACGCGCCAAAGCCCGATGGGCTGGTCCACTCCGTAGCTGCCTCCACGGCAGTGCCCTCGCCCCACTCGTTGAAGGTCGTCACAAGCTGAAACTGCGACCCGGATGCGACCATCGCCTGCACGCTCCGCTCCCAGCGGGCTAGGTCGCGGCCAAGGCGCACTTGCTCGCCGGCTTTATCGAAGCCTGGGCTGATGCTGTAGCTGTAGTGTCCCTGCCCATCCTCCGGCACTGCGGGCGCGTACTGGTGCCATCCGTCCGGCTGAGCGCCGCATCTGCGATAGCCCTCGAAGACCTTGAGCACGACATACGCGCCCGCGGTGTTCGCCTGACGCCAGCGCTCGACCATGTCGCAGCGATCGCCGGGATCGGCGTACACAAAGACCACAAACCGATCGTCGATGCGCAGGTAGCTTGGATCGGTGCCGTAGCGCTCGCGAAGATAGGCAAGATCGGCCTGGAGCGTCGCGACATCGGGATTGCCCAGGCTCTCGGCCTCGTAGTACACTGCCCAGCGGAACGGGCTACCCGCCGCCGCCGCGAGCAGCAGCGGTAGGCGCTGATCGGTGGGCGTGCCCGGCCCCCACCACGAGGCGATGCCGGCGGCGATATGTCCGTACTGCATCGCCGCAATGTGCTGCTGGATCACGGTCGGGTCCGACGAGTTGTAGTATCCCAGCGCGGGAGTAAACTTGGTGTATGGCTCGATCCCCCGCTGTGCCCACGCCTCAGGGAACCACGGGTAGTAGAACGCCGCCCGCAGCGGCAGCGACGGTTGCAGGTCGCCAGCGCCAGCGCGCATGTTCCGAAACAGCAGCGGGCCGAGGCTCACGAGCGCAACGGCGGTGATCAGCAGCGCGGCGCTCAGGACTCGTCGCTGGCGTGATCCAGCGCCGGACGCTGTAGCTCGAAGTCGCGTAGCCATTCGACTGGTTCCTCCCTTGTGAGGAAACACACGGTCCACCCAGGACGAAGCTCCAGCCAGAGTCTTGCCCCGGCTGATCGTACACCCAGACCCGCTATCCGTCGGCCTCGCGCTGACCGGCGCTGCTACTCGGAAATAAAGCGCGCATCGACCGCTACATCGTCAAAAACAACCGCGAAGGTCTTATCGTTGGCGCTCTCGCCGAGCTGGACGCGCCCGATCGGGCTGGTGCCGAGCGGCTCGGTCGTGCTTAGCTCATCGATCCTCACGCCATCGAGCCACAGCTCCACCTGACTCTGGTCGCCGTCGATCCGCAGCCGTGCCTGCAACTCATGCCAGACCCCGTCGCTCACCGCCGTTTTGCTGCTCGTGCTCTTGTCGGTGAGATCGTTACGGTAGCTCAGCTTGCCTGCGCTGTTGATATAAATACCCAGCAGCGAGCCGGAGATTGCGTCGCCCGAACCCGATCGGAACCGTTGCAGATACAGCGTGCTCGTCGGCTGGCTGAGCAGCTTGAACTTGATGCGATAAAAAAGCTCATGCTGCGGCGGGCTCAACTGCCTGAAGGCATACGCCGCCTTGCCCGCTCCGATCGCCCGCGCTCCATACGTGCCATCGATGCCCTCTTGCGGCCTGACCTCTAGCCCGACCGCGCTGCTCCACGCCGCCAGATCGCCCTGCTCGAAGCTATCGGCAAACGGAAGCGCCCCGCCGATGGTCTGCGATGCAGCAGGCGCCGCAGCCGAGGCTTCGGGTGTGAGCGCCCCAGTCGTGGGGCGTCCGGGGTCGATCGAGCCGCTCCCCAGCGAGCAGGAGCCGCTTCCTGAGTCGGTGAAGGCCGAGTCTGCGACCGGCACAAACTGCCAATCGTAGCTTGTGGTGTGCAGCGTGAGCTTGAGCACGCCAAACGTATCGGCGTTGCGCACCTCGCTATTGGCGATCGGTGCGGTGAAGGCCGTGTGGTTCTTGCCGCCGGTCCCGACGACAAACTGGCGTATGCCATGCGCCGGATCGGGCTGTCCGCTGGCGTTCTGCGGAAAGAAGCGCTCGTAGCTGTGATCGTGCCCATTGAGGATCACATCCGTGCCAGCCTCATACAACGTCTGCCAGATTGGCTGCATCTGATCGAAATTACCGTGCGAGCCGGAGCTGAAGAGCGGATGGTGCCAGTAGGCCAGCGTGCAGCTCGTCGGATGCGCCGCAAGATCGGCGCGGAGCCACTGCTCTTGCGCGGAGCCAGCGTGACAGCCGCCGATGCGCGCGCAGTTGCTATTGAGCACGATAATATGCCAGGTGCCAAGATCATAGCTGTAGTAGCCCTTATCGGGATCGCCCGCCGCAGCGCCAAAATAGTCGAAGTACGGAGCCGCGCCCGACGTGCCGTACTCATGGTTGCCGACCGATGGCCGGATGCGGCTTTTGTGCCGACCCCACGCAGGCTCGTAGCACTCGGCAAACTCGGCAGCGGTGCCCGCCTCGTAGACGGTATCTCCCAGGAGCGCGATGATGCCGGGCAGCGTATCGACCAGCTTCGCGGTTGCCTCGTCGCCTGCGCTGCCGCAGCTGGCAATATCGCCGACCGCCAGCAGCACGGGACTGGCTGCTCGCACCAGGATCGAGCGGCCAAGCAGATAGCCGAGCACCACGCCGAGCACCATCAGTAGGATGAACGGCCAGCGCAGCAGCGGATGATAGTTCATTCGACCCATAACCTATTGCATTCCAGAGCAACCTCGCTGGCGCTGCGCGACCGCTATGGCTTGATGAAACGAGTATCGACGACGACATCGTCGAAGAAAACATCGTAGGTTTTTTCGCTGGCGTTCTCGCCGAGCTGGACACGATCGATCGGATCTGCGCCGAAGCTTTCCGTTTTGCTGAGCGCGTCAACGTGCGCGCCATCGAACCAGACCTCGATCTGGCTATTGGTGTCGGCCACGCGCACCCGGACCTGGACTTCATGCCAGACGCGGCGGCTGACCAGCACCGCGCTCGTCACGCTCTTATCCGTGATGTCGTTGCGATAGCCGAGCTTGCCCGTGCCGCTCACATACAGGCCCACCAGCGAGGCATTGCTGGCCGTACGGAAGCGCATCAGATACACCGAGTTTTTATCCTGCTGGTCGATGATCTGGAACACAACCCGGTAGTAGATCTCCTGCTGCGGCGCGCTGAGCTGCTTGATCGCATAGCTCGCCGTGTCGCGGCTGGTGCTCAGGGCACGTACCGCGCCGCTACCGGTACGTAGCTTCTCCTTTTGCACCTCCATTCCCTGCACGCTATCCCACTGCGACAGATCGCCGCTCTCGAAGCCATCGCTGAAGAGCACGCTGTCGGGCGTCGTCACCGACGCTAAATCGCTGGCCTCCGACCGATTACCGGCGGCATCGAATGCCTGGACCTGATACTGATAGATCATCTGAGGAGCTACCGTCGTATCGGTGTAGCTGATCACCGCGCCAGCCGTCGCCAGCAGCGATCCGGCACGATAGATGTCATAGCCCGCGACGCTCACATCATCGTTCGCGGCAGTCCAGTGGAGGTCGACGCGATGGCTGTTAACGGCGGTTGCCGTCAGCCCGACCGGTTTGCTGGGTGATGTGCTATCGCTCGCGGTGGGAGGGGTGCCGCACGCTGTGGCTGAGACGATGATGACAAGCAGCAGACAGCAGCGCCAGAGTTTGAGTTCTATCACTGGTCTACCTCGCATATCCAAAAGCTGCGCCATAGCCCTGAACCGACCTACGGCAGAGCGGGCCTGCATGCTTTCCGATGCGGCGGCTCGCGCGGAAACTGCGAGCCGCCGCACCCGACTGTGCTCAGCCGGGACCTATCACAGCGCAGCAAGCGCATTGCCGGGTGTAGTCGCGCCTATGGATTGATGAAGCCTCGATCCACGACCACATCATCGAATACGACATCGTAGGTCCGCCCCGATGAGTTTTCGCCAACCTGGATGCGACCGATCGGCGTTGTGCCCAGCGGCTCGGCCTTGCTCAGCGCATCGACACGTATGCCATCGTACCAGACCTCGACCTGGCCCGCCGTGTTGCTGACCGTATCGATCAGGAGACGCGCTTGCAGCTCGTGCCAGACGCCCGTCGTGACGGAGGTTGTGCTGGTAGTACTCCGAGCACCCGCATCGTTGCGGTAGCCTAATTTACCGGTGCTGCTGACGTACATCCCCAAGATCGAGGTGCCGCCGCTCGTACGGAAGCGCTGAAGATACAGCGTGTTCGCGTCCTTGCTCAGCAGCTTGAAGCGAACCCGGTAGTACAGCTCGGTCTGGGTGGCGCTGAGCGTCTTATAGGCCCAGGTCGCCGTGCCGGTACTCGTCGCTCGTGCCGCATACAATCCGCTGAACACCTCCTGTTGCTGAACGCCCAGTCCGCTTGTGCTGGTCCACTGTGATGTATCGCCGGTTTCCCATCCGTCAATAAAGAGCGCGGGCGCGGGTGTGGTGACAGTGGCGCTGGTGCTTAGCTCGGACAGATTCCCGGCTGCGTCGCGCGCCTGAACCTGATAGCTGTAGGAGGTTGCGGGAGTGACCGTGGTGTCGATGTAGCCTGTATCGGCGTCAGTCGTTGCAAACTCCGCGCCGTCGCGGTAGATGATGTAGCCTGCAACCCCCACATTGTCGCTCGATGCGGTCCAGCTCAGGGCAACTCGCCGATCGCTGATCGCGACCGCCGTCACGTCCGCCGGGGTGGTGGGAGGCTCGGTGTCGACGACTTCGGAAAAAGCAACCTTGACGTCGGCGATCAGATTCTCGTGACGGGCCTGGACGTACAGGCGATCCTGTGCATCATCATAATACCAGATCGATCCACTACCTTGCTCGAACTCGGCGAGCGAGCCCGCCTGAGCGATGATCGTGCCGTCGACTCTGACCCGTCGAGGCGCGATGCTGGTTGCCATCCGCAGGCGGACCAGCGCGCCGACCGGGTTTTCCAGGGTCAGGCCGAGCGCCTCCGTCGCGCTGTCCCAGCTCGCCGCAGTAATCCCCTTGGTCGTGATCCGGTTGTAGCCCCGCCCGCTCGCCGTCGTGATCTTATCGATGTAAAAGCTCTTGTCGGCGGGCAGGCCAGGCACATCGACGAACAAGATCGGCTGCGACATCGCGCGCAGCGAGCCGGTTGAGCTACGCACCTCGGCGCGGACATAGGTGGTCGCGTCGGCAAGGCTCACCGCTTTGGTCGCATCATAGGCCGAGGTGCTGGTCGGGCCTTCGCTGGCGATCACCGTGCCGTTACGCACCCAGACAACCCGGTAGCTGCTTCCGACATCGGCGGTGACGGCGAGATGTACCGGGATCGAAGCTTGCGTGGCGGGAACATACACCGGGTAGCGGGCAGGATACGGCTCAAGCGATTGGCTGTCAAGGTTAAGAATCGTTCGTCCGTCGAAGCTGGCGCGCGCATTATAGATTCGGCCCTCAAAGTATGCATGCATCAGCTCATCGAAGCTCAGCGCGGGAGCGTACATAAACGTGGCGGCCTTGGATGTATCCACGCCCTCGTGGGTATCGCTCGACCAGCTACCGATGATCTGGGTGCCGGTCTGAAGGATCGCATCCCAGGCGTCAATCCACTCCTGCTCGCGCACCTCGATGAAATCAGCGCCCTTGCCGCGCGTGTCGATCACCTCCTGCACGGTGATTGTGGTTCCCGGATGATTGATCTGCGCGGGATAGCCGCTCTGCTGCGTCTCCAGAATCCCCTCGGTGCCATTGGAGTACGAGACATACTGCGATCGATCGGCGATGCCAAAGTTGAAGCGCTGGGAATGTCCTGTCTGGCCCATCTCATACGAGGGAAAAATCTTTAAGGTCGGCGTATCGAAATCGTCGACCACACCCGTGCGGTAGACGTACTCGTCGGCGGGATTGACCGGAGTCGATGCGTCGATCGCGTAGGTGTCGAAGTAGGCCTCGGCAGTATCGCCGCTGCTGGCCGCCGCCGCCATCTTAAGATAGGTCAGGCCGTTGTAGTCGAGCGGTCGATCGGCGGCGGGAATGGCGGCAAGCGCGTCGCTGACGTTAATCGTGTACGTATTCCAGGTATTCAGCGTGTAGGGTCCGAGCGAGTAGGTCAGCACGCGCGTGTTGGGATCGGACGACGGCGCTCGCGCCGAGCCAAGCTGCCAGACAAGCACCGTGCTCTTGCCGGGCGAGACAACGCCCGCCTGAGTCGTATAGCCGATCGGCGTCTTGCCAACGCGCGTATCACCGCCGATCGAGGCCGAGACGTACACGCCGGAGTTCGCGTCGATGCGCGTCGGATAGATCGATACGCGCAGGATAATATTCCCCGACCGAAAATTTGGCCCGCGCTTCGTCCAGACGCTCGTCTCGCCCGCTCCGTTGGAGCTGACGGCTCGCAGCCTGAGCGACTTCGATCCGCTATTGACCGGCGTTGAAACCAGCGCATTCGTCGACGAACTCAGCGAGCCGAAGGTCGCCGTCTCCCAGCGGGTATAGGCGTCCTCGAAGATCATATGGTTGGCCGTGAGATTGTTGATATGAAAGCTGCTGCCGCCGTTATGGTCGGTGAGAAAGAGCGCGTTATAGCCCGCCGTTTGCGCCGCCTGCGCATGAATGCCAATATCGGCGAAGGCATCTGAGCTGATCGAGGAGTGAACGTGCGGGTCCGTTTTATACCACTGCCAGCCCGGCGCGGCGCGGGTCCCTGTCGGGCCTGGGCCTGCGGCCAGGCCAATCAGGATCGCGAAGGCCAGCGCCAGCGCGGCGCGGTAGCTCTTCAATCGGCCAAGACCGCGCAGCAGCGGTCCTGGCATCGCGCCGCGTGAGCCTGAAGCCTCGTGCTCTAACCGTAACATTTGACGCCCCATGATGAAATTCCTAGCGCTTCAAAGCAGCATCAGCCTCGGAGCCGAGCTGCTATCGCCTGCTCATGCTCCGCACTCACTCATGATCGTGATGGTCGTCGTGACCAGGGATACCAAGCACCTGGAACGTCTTGAATATCCTGGCTATCGCTACGGTATCGGCATCGCTCGCGCGATTGATCCGAATCAGCAGCAGGACATCGCGCTCCGGCGGTGTCGCGGCAATCACCAGCATGTCCTGCTGCCCATTGACGCACGCAACATAGGCGTCGGAAAGCCCGCCGTAGAACGCATCGGTATAGGCTTTGCGCTCCTTGAGCTTACACTTGCCCGTGAGCTTGCGCTGCTCAAGGCCCAGCAGCCCGGCGACATCGGTTGAATCCGCCAGCTCGTGCGATGCCGCCATGAAGACGCCAGGCGTCTTGCGCAGGGCATAGAAATCATCCAGCGCGGGCGAGGCCGCAACAAAAGCGCCCACAACTCTGCCCTGATAGATCCACGGCCCGGTTTCGACCTCGCTCCAGGCTGTCGGAACCTCAAGGCTCATCGAGCCGGAGTCGTCGCTCATCTTGTGGAAGCTCGTGTATGCGGCGCTGTTTTCAGCCTGGCCGCGATCGGCCTGCGACCGACCCTGGCTGTGGCTGCCGATTGGCCCGGCGACCACGTAGCCAGCCCAGCCCAGCGTGAGAGCCAGCATCAAGCTAGCCAGTACGAGCACGCGAACATGACGCATCTTCATCCTCCTCCGTTGTCCTGAACCGACAGCTACCGCACATCTCCTGCCAATCCCAATGAGCGCGGCAGCTTATGACACCAGATCAGACTTCCTGATCTCTTGATCGTTGTGTCTATTTCTTCTGACAATCACGGCCATGCTCGCCACGACCAGAGCCACGAGCATGCCCAGGATCGCCAGGTTGTACGGCTCAAAGGCGGTGCTTCCGGGCGCGCTCGAATCAACATCGCTCAGCCGCAGGACGCTGCCTGGGCCAGCCTGCGCGTCGCGGATCTCAGCCAGCACCTCAAGGTAGCGGGTGCCGTGATCAACACTCGGCTCGATATGCGAGTTCTCGCTGAACTCGTTCCAGCTAATCAGCCCCACCGCGTCCGGCGATGAGCGGATCGCCGCCTCCATCTGCCGCCGCAGCGTCGCGCCGTCCTGACGCTCAACCGTGCGCGTGCCGCCGATCTCACGTGCGTCGAAGCCGGGCGCTGCGGGAGCGATCCAGTAGCCGCCGTCGGCATGAATCGCTTCGGCCATCGCGTCGAGCTTCTCCTGGTAGCCGGGAAACGTCTCAGGATTGACCGACGACCAGTAGTAGGCATTGCCATCCACGAACGCCGCCAGCCGCTGATAGCCCGCCACGTTTTTCTCCGATGCCAGCAGCAGCAGCCGATCGGCGTAGGGTGCCGCAACGCTCGCCACATCATCCGCCGAAAACTCCCACGTGCCCGACCAGATCATCAGCGGTGCGCCAAAGAGCGTAAACGCCTGGTTGTCGGCGTAGCGCTCCACGAAATACGCAACGTCGGCTTTGATGCGCGTCACCGGCAGGGGCTTGCGATAGAAATCAAGGCCCTGGTAGATGATCGCCAGCTTAAAGTCTTCCGCATTGGCAACCTCGATCAACTGCTCCAGGCGACGGTTCAGCTTTTCCGTGCTCTTCCAGCTCACGATAAAACCGTCGATGCCCGCCTGCTGCGCCATGCGGACATGCTCGCGCATGATCTCCTGGTCGTCGCTCGAATAGCGGCCCAGGATCGGAAAATCCGTCTTGGCGCGATCCCAGGATTTGACATCGAACCAGATGTAGTAGTAGGCCAGCACGGGCACCGACGACGAAGCGCCGCGCGCCGGGACGCTGCTCGCGCCGAGCGATACGCTGCCAGCCAAACAACTTAGGAGCCATCCAAGAGCTAGAGCACGTCGCAGTGTCATACGCCTCTCTCCATCGACCGCCGATCACTCACGCGGCAGCACACGTCTGGCCCTGGTCACTCGCATGTACTGCTGCGCTACCGCACTCCGCAAGCGCCCAAGCGAGGCTATCGGATGAAAGACAATCGAGAGAATCTGCGGTCGTCCAAAGAGCAGCAGGCCAATCCCCAGCGATGCGAGCACCGTGACAACCACCGCAATATCGAGTTGGCTAAAGACCTCAAGATGCAGATCTTGGTCGCGGGTCAGGGCAAGCGGCCTGAGCGGCGAGACACCTGAGGCGATGATCTGGACGCGGTACTCGCCGCGCGGAAGCTGATCCACCGTCACCGAGCGATCGGCTCCGAACGGCACCGTGATCGCGGATTCGTCGGGATAGACGACGCGCACGCCTGAGCCGAGCGGAAAGCCGAATAAGGCATCCTGCGCTCTGAATCGGGCCGAGTAGAACATCAGCTTGATCGTCCACGCGCGCTGCGTCGTTGGGAAGAAGCGCTGCTGCGCGCGGTTGACCACGTTGGTGCCGTTGATCACTACGCGCTCGACCGAGTAGTAGATGTCTTTCTGGAGCAGCCCGGCGTGAGTCGGCACGATGCGGCTGGCGTGCAGCCAGAGCGGCTGTCCGATCTGCGCCTGCTCGACGGTATGCACCTCGCCGTGGCTGCTCTTGAGCGTCAGCGAGGTAACGCGCTCCTGGGCCACAGGCTGGCCCTCAAGGTTGATAAAGGTCCATGTTACGGGATGGCTAATGTCAAGCGCGGCGCGCACCTTGGTATGTCGATCCCAGAACCAGCGGCCAATCGTCGCGCGTGTCGTATCCGAGAGCTGCGAGTCGATCAGCTTCAAGCGCTTGCGCAGGTCGGTGATATGCTCGACCTCAAGCTCGGCCCGGCCCTGGTCGTTCGTCACCGCCGTCCGATCCTCGATGGCAAACTTCACACCAGCCAGCGCGGGCACCGTCTCGATGTGGATCACCACCGGCTTCGTCGGCTGCGAGGACGAGATATAGGCCGTGTCGACCAGCAGATCGTCGAAGACCACGTCGTAGCTGCGCCCAGGCTCGCTATCGCCAAGCTCGATCCGCCCGATCGCCGCGCTGCCCACCGCCTCCGCGCCGCTCAAAGCGTCGATGTACACGCCGTCCAGCCACACCTCGCTCTCGCTCTGCGCCTCGCCCACACGAATATGCGCCTGCACCTCATGCCAGGCCTCGTCGACAACTCGCGCGGTGCTCTCGGCGGTTGTATCGGCAACATCGTTCTGGACGCTCAGGTAGCCTGCGGCGGAGATAGACAGGCCAAACACCGGAGAGCCTGCGCCCTCGGAGGCTGTTCGGAAGCCCATCAGATCGATCGGGTTGGTGCCCTGTGCCAGAACTTTGAAGCGCAGACGATAGTAGATCTCGGTCTGGGGCGCTGACAATGTCTGGCGCGCATAGGCCGGCGCGCCGTCGCTCGTGGCGCGCACGGCGTACACGCCGGTCAAGACCTGGGTTTGCTGAACCGTAAGGCCGTTCTTGCCCGTCCAGAGCGACAGATCGCCGCTCTCGAAGCCATCGCTGAACAGGAGGTCATCGGCGCTGCCCGGCGCTGCCACGACCGTCGGCTGCTGCAAAGGCGGCGCAAGCGCCGCGACCTGCACCGGCAACAGCCAGACGAGCACGGCGAGTAATCCAGCCAGGCGGATGGAGAGCAGATCGTTCATGGCGCGCTACCCTCCGCCACCGCGCGGCCTGCAACGCTGGAGCGGCTGCGCGCTGTGCGCCATTGCGCGCCGAGGATCAGCAGGAGCGTCATCGCCAGCGCGCTGCTATAGGCAATGTAGATCGCGGGCCGCCACGGCTCGACACGCTGCACTTCGCCCCGTGTTGCCGGGATGATCCGAGGCTCGCGCGGCGGCTGTGAAAAATCGAAGGCGTTGACGATGCTGGTGGCGCGCGCGTCGCGCTCGGCCAGCGGCGCGAGGCCGTAGTTGTCTTCGATGAACTTCAGAATCGAGGTGTAGTCAAGCTCTGTGCTGTCGATCACGCCTTTGCGCGCGTAGGGGCTGACCAGCAGCGCCGGTACCCGAAAGCCATAGCCGTGCTCGTCGACCTGCGGCGGCGGCACGTGATCGTACCATCCGCCCCAGTCATCATAGGTCCACAAAAACGCCGAGCTGGGCCACGCGCTGCTTTTCATCAAAGCATTCAGCAAATTCTTTACGAAGCGCTGCCCGGCCAGAATACTGCCCGGCGGATGCTCGCTTGCTCCCGACGGCACGACATACGCCACGGCGGGCAGCGTGCCCTGCTCAAGGTCGGTAAAATACTCTTCCAGCGGAACGATATGCTGAAAGAGTTCGGGATCGTCCAGATAGCGCGCGTAGGCCAGCAGCGGCACCCAGACCACCTGCGCGCCTCGATCGCCGTTGGTGCGGTTGCGGAAAGTGATCGTCGGATCGTAGTTCTGCACGTAGAACTTCCACGAGATCCCGCGCTCCTGAAGCCGATCGAAGATCGTCGGAATATCGCCCCAGCCCTCCGGCGGCACCGAATCGTCCTTGTTGCCGGCGGTGCCCGCGACCCAGTACATATGATTCTTGACGCTCCCGCCCGACGCCGAGCTGAAGAAGCGATCGAACAGCACATACTCGTCGGCGACGTTCCAGTAAAAGGGCAGATCGCGGTCGTCGTAGTAGCCCATCGTCAGCATGCCGTCTTTGCCCGCCTCGCTAAAGGCGTAGAGAAAGCCGTCCATCTGCCCATCGCGGTACTGTCGTCTGAACGTGATCTGGCTATGGTCGAGATCCTTGATGGCCCGGTTGCCGAGATGGAAGGGCTTGATACAGGTCGCGTCGTCGATCTCGGTCGGATCGACCGGCATGCAGGTATCGGGCAGTATCCCGTCAGCGCCCGGATATGTTCCGAAGTAGTTGTCGAACGAATGATTCTCCTGCATCAGGACGATCAGATGCTTAATTGGCGTCTTCGGCTGAGGCGCGGGGCGATCCTGTGCCGCGCCCGGCGATGGAGCGGCCAGGCCAAGCAGCAGAAGCGCCAGGGCGACAACCAGCAGACCCGTCCGCATCATGGGCGCACCTCATAGATGATGATGATCGGCTTGGTCGTGCGCTCGCCGTTCGCTCCGGTGACGGTCACGGACTGGCTGTGAACGATCCGGCCATGATAGCGGCTGGCGTAGCGCAGGATCTTTTCCGAAAAGAACGACGAGCGCGCCGCCGAGAACGAGTCCCAGACCAGATATTGCAGCTCGCCGCTCCGAATATGCATATCGGGATTGGGGATCGGCTCGTACGATGGATTACGATGCAGCGGGTTGGGGCTGACCGATAGGCCGTAGGCTTTGCGATGCCCATAGAATTGCAGCACGTTCGCCATCGACGGCCCGATCGTGAGCAGCTGCGCGCCTTCGGGAACGTGCTCACTGATCCACCGCCCGGCCTCGCGTCCGCCGGGAATGCCGCCGGAGCCTGCCAGGAACGTGTCGGAGGTCGCCGGCTGAATACGGCTCCAGCTTGGCAGCAGCAGCGAAATGGCGATGGCAGCCGTGGCGATCGGGCGCAGCCACCTGACGAGCGACCGCCCGCCGTGTGAGGCTGCATGCCCGGACTGGCCGATTAACGCGCGACCGGCCAGCACCGCCAGGGCTGGCGCGATCGGCAGAAGATACTGAAAGCCTTTTGTCGGCCACAGTTGAAAGAATGCGACGGGCACCACAGCCCACCAGGCCAGCAGCACCTCGCGCCAGCCACGCTGGCGGCGCAGCAGCCACAGCCCGAAGATCGCGGCGATGATCAGAAGCGGCCCGATCGCGAACGGCACGGTGCTGGGGTAGAACGTCCACTCATGGTTGGGACGCCGAAAGAGCTGCCAGACCAGATAGCTCTGCGTTTTCTTTGCGCCGCCGCCGCCGGCCAGCGCCAGCGATAGCGGGAATGTGGCGACGATCGCTACCATACAGCCCATCGATATGACAATATCTCTGATCCGTAGCCGTAGCTGCGGACACAGCGCCAGAAAGGCGTAGATCGCGCCGATGATGATAACGCCGGTTTCTTTCGTCAGGAAGGTGAGCGCCAGGCCGGACCCTGCCGCGTACATCCACGCGGGCCGCTGTGTGGAGCCAAAGCGCGCTACCATATACAGCGTGAGCGTCGTGCAGAAGGTCAGCGGCCCATCTAAAAGCATCTGGCGCGTCACCACGACGTGGTAGGGCATTAGCGCGAGAAACAGCGCGGCGATTGCGCCCACCCATCGCCCATAGAGCAGCTTTCCGAGATGATAGACTAGCAGCAGCGTCGCAAGCCCGAAGGCCACGGCAAACATCCGCCCAACCAGATCGTTGACGCCCCACAGAAACCCAAACGAGACAATGAACTGGAAGAGGATGGGATGCGCCCGGAACATAGGAAAGAACGGCTTGAGCGTTGGATCGCCGACGATCGCCGCCGCCTGGCCGGAATACACCGCCTCATCGGTATTGAGCCCCATGCTGTTCAGGCCATACGACCGTAGAAACGCGCCAGCGCCCAGGGCCACTGCAAGCAGCAGCAACTCCTGGATGCTGGCCGTATCAACGACAGCCGGTGAGAGCTGTTGTTCATCATCGATACTCGCGAAGCGCGCGAAGGAACGCTGCATGAAGCGAAGTTGTTTATCTGTCATCAGCGCCTACATTTGCTCTGTACATATCCGATGCCATCCCGCCTGCTTCTCAGCGAAAGAACAAAAGAACAACGGAGCCAGGCATCGGGGGAAAGCACAGAGAACAAAGAACAAACGCCTAACTCCCTTGTTCGCGTGTTTCCTTGTTCCCCCGATGCCTGGATACAGCGTGCTACGCCGTAAGGTTGGGCGTTAGAACAGCGACAGGCAGCTCGGCGAATATCTGGCCGTTCTCGATGGGACGCGCATGAATCAGTGTCGAGATGCGCTGTGCCCAATCCATCTTGCTGCTGCCCAACAGCATGGTCGGATGCCTCATCAGCGCCTTGCCGACGATCTCGCGCTCGACCTCCCGCAGATCGCAGGTGGCGCGGCTATGCAGGAAGTCCTTGATCACCGGGTACGGCGGGAAGCCATAGGCGTCTTCGCAGTTGGTCATCAAGATCTCGAGCGCCTCCTGCGCCCCGATCGGCACATCCCGGTCGTCGCCGCGCTCGATGATGAACATGCCCGCCAGCCTGGCCTCGCGCGCGACCTTGACCTGCGGCACCAGGCGCTGCACGTGGTATTTTGGCGGCGGCACGAGCCATTGCACCAGCGCGTTGATCGTGGCGACCGGCAGCCGCGTTTGCGTCAGGAAGAAGGCAAAGCGGCGTCCGGAGCGCGAGTGAACGCGGCTCTGGAAGGGCAGCAGCAAGCGCTCGCGCCAGGAGAGGAAGGTCGCGTTGACCGCGCGCACGGTGTGGTGGCTGATCGTCAGCGGCTTGGGATAGGTCAGCACCGCTCCGTCGCGCGAGACGAGCGTGAGATCGTCCGACAGAAAGGTCATGCGGTCAACCGCGCGGCGCTGACGCGCCAGCATGCGCAGCATGGTCGTCGTTTTGCCCGTGTCGGTGCGCGCCGTGACGAGATAGGCGTGCTCGTCAACCGCAATGCACGCGCCATGCACCAGCGCATAGCCTTTTTCCACAAAGGTCCAGCGCAGGATCGGCTCGACGATGTTGGTGTAGAGCACATGCGGCGAGTGCCGCAGCAGCGACGATGCGACCACATCGACGGTGTCGCCGATGGTGATCTCAGCGCCAAAGCCCAGCGCGCCGATGCCTTCGTCGTACCGGATGCGCTGCACGTTGCCGGAGATCGCCGCCGGCCGTCCAACCGTCCCAATCCGCACCCGGATCGTCGGCAGATCGGGGGCGTCGGCGGTGATGAAGCCTTCTAATTCAGGCAGCCAGACATCGGATTGGACCGTGATGATGCCGTGAATGTTGTAGTTGAAGATCGACATATGCTCCCCGCGATGCTTGAGCTTACCCCCGCATATGAGACCACACGTTAAGGTGGATGGTGTGTAGAATCATCCTAGCGTGTGAGGGAAGACTCATGTCAACGAAACGCAAACGCCATAGCGCCCAGTTCAAATTCCAAGTTGCGTTGGAAGCAGC
>DASUTC010000020.1 GCA_036374795.1 Herpetosiphonaceae bacterium | reverse complement strand
CCTCAGCAGCGACACGCGGCCCGATCCGCTCGTCGCAGGCACGCAGGAGTCGCAGCCGGAGGCAGCGCCGACCACAGCGCCGCAGCCAACGAGGGCGATCCTGCTGGCGGCGGGCGCGATCGGGATGCTCTTGCTGGCGCTGATGATCGCGCTGGCGCTCTGGTGGCGGCACAGGGCGCGGCGGGCGGTTGCGGCGACTGATGGGTGATTTTCAAGTTTCAAGTTCCAAGTTTCGAGTTTCAAGTTCCAAGTTTCTAGTTCTGAGTTTCGAGTTCTGAGTTTCGAGTTCTTTGAACCTGGTTCTTGGCTCTTGGTTCCTTTGTTCAGGCCCTCACCCCGCTTCGCAGGCGAGGGGAGAAGCGGTGCCCGGTTCCTTTGTTCTTTGTTCCTTTGTTCCCTTGTTCCCTTGTTCTCCAACTACTGTTCCCTTGTTCTCCGTTTGTTCTTTGTTCTTTGTTCCTTTGTTCCTTTGTTCCCTTGTTCCCTTGTTCTCCAACTACATGCAATCGACCGTCACATACGTCTCGTCGTACGGAAAATCGCAGCCGTGGCGACGTAGCTCGGCGCGCATATATCGATCGATCTGCGCCTGCTGCTCATGGCTCAGCAGTTCCGACGACTTGCCGTGCTCGCCCTTGCGGATCATCACGGTCTTGCCCATGTTCTTGAACAGCCGTGGACGGTGCGGCACGAACTTGTGATCGATGCGCTTCATGTAGCTGAACTCGCTCTTTTCGACCACCAGCGCCAGCTCCTCCTCCGATAGCGCCACATCCATAAACTCGGCGACGCGCCGCACCACTCCCGGTAGATCCTGCTTCATCTCCGCAAACGTGAAGAAGAGCACGTTGTCGCGGCTGCGCCAGGGCCAGTAGCTCGCCAGATGCTCGCTCCACGATCCGTACGGAAACTTGTCCGATAGAAACATGGCGTGCCATTCGTCAACGGGGACCATCACCGAGTCGGAGAACATGCCGCTCGAAAAGAAATAGCTCGATACGAATATCTCCTTCGGGTCGCGCACCACGACGATGTACCCGGCCTCAGGGCTGTAGGGCACGTATTCGCTCTCAAGATGCGTCTTGATCACCCGCATGCCGGTTGGCGCACCGCGATAGGTCGCGTCGTCGTCCAGCGTGACGATGCTCGGCATGGGCGCGTCCGGCCATGGCACGACATCGTGAATATGCTCGTAGTCGCCGTGGCCGTGATGCGCGATCTGATAGGCGATCTGCATCATCCAGTTGGTGCCGCTCTTCGAGTAGGTGCAGACGAACAGGTCGCGCTTCGTCGGCTGGTAGCTCTGGAAGGCGCGCTGCTTGATCCGCCGCGATTGCATCTGGCTGCCCAGCAGCTCCAGCACCGCGCGGCGAAAGCCAAGCCTGGTTGCCATCCACATGATCGTAAAGGTGATGTTCATCATCGGCACGACGAACAGTTGCCCAAGACGTTGCAGCGCGAACTGTGTTTGTGTTGACATAGCTGGTGCTCCCGGCTGATCGGACGGTGAAGCAGGCAGGATACGGGCGATTTTAAGATTTTTTAAAGATTTGGTGCGTCCGTATTCACGTGGTTTTGAGATCGTCTCTGTATAGTATGCATCAGATCCAGGATAGTCTGCCACTGGCTGATCCTGCGCACCAGATGGCTTGGATCGCTCATCGCAGGTTACGGAGATCGTATGCAGCACATGTTCATCCGCACGCTGGCATTCGTTGCCCTGCTCGTCTCGCTGATCGTGCCCTCGACCGCGATGCATGCCGCCGAGAAGTCATCCGGCAGCACCGCGATTAAAGTCTCGGTGACAGCCAGCGGCGCTCCCGTAGCGCAGGCGACCGTCTCGATCCAGCCATTGAATCTCACCGGCACTACCGACCGGACGGGCACGCTGGTCCTCGATAGCCTGATGCCTGCCGAGCGGTCGAAGGTCAACGTGACGGTCAGGGCCAGAGGATACCGCACGTGGATGCTGCGCAACGCCACGCTCTATCCCAACGACACCTTGCAGATCGACGCGCCGCTCTCGCAGGCCAGCGCCAGCCAGAGCACGCCTGAGGTTGTCGATGTGCAGCCGCACCGGCTGGAGAGCGGCACGGCGCAGGAGCCGGGACCGGCCAATCCGCAGCTTGCCGGCGAGGTCGGCGCGCTGGCGACCAACACCACGCCGCCCTCAACGATCCGCGTCTATCGCGTCAGCCTGGGCCGCATCGATACCGTCGATTTTCGCTTCTACGTCAAGCACGTGCTGCCCAGCGAGTGGATCCCAAGCTGGCACGCCGAGTCGCTGCGCGCGGGCGCGATGCCGGTGAAAACCTACGGCTGGTACTGGACAATGTACTCGAAGTATCCCGGCTCCGGCTATGATGTCAAAGACACCACCGCCGATCAGGTCTACAATCCGAGCGTGTCGTATGCCAGCACGGATGCCGCTGTCGATGCTACCTGGAACTATCGAATCACGCGCAACAGCGCGATCTTCCAGGCGCACTACTGCGCGGGCAGCTACAACAGCAGCCGCACCTCCGGCCAGTGCAGCGAGAAGCACGGCTGGACCGTGGGCACCTACATGAGCCAGTGGGGCTCGAAGTGGTACGCCGACAACGGTAGGGGCTGGCAGTGGATGCAGACCTTCTACTATGACAACGTCGTCGTCGGCACGATCGGCGGGACGCTGCCGATGCCAAGCTGGCCGGTACTGCGCAACGGCGATTCGGGCGTCGATGTCAAGGGGGCGCAATATCTGCTGCGGCAGCGCGGCTACTCGATCGCCGCCGACGGCATCTTCGGCCCGGCCACCGAGTCCGCCGTGCGCTCGTTCCAGAGCGCGAACGGCCTGGTCGTCGACGGCGTCATCGGGTCGCAGACCTTCTCGAAGCTGATCGTCACCGTCCGACGGGGCGATACCAACGAGGCTGTGCGCGCCGTCCAGGTGTTGCTGGGGATCACCAACGACGGCATCTTCGGCAGTGGCACCGAGGCGGCGGTGAAGAACTTGCAGGCGACCTACGGCCTGACGCAGGATGGCATCGTCGGGCCGCAGACCTGGCAGGCCGCGTTCGGTAAGTAAGCCGCGAATCATTCAGGCGCAGGGGAGATGCGCCGATTATTGCCAGCAAAACCGCCAGCACTCAGATAACGAGTGCTGGCGGTTGCTGATTGTGTCCGCTGCCCAAAAGCGGGGCATCGGGCCGATCGGTCCAGCCCGCGATCTTTCTGAGATCGTGGGCTGGACGTTGCCGCTTAGCGATTCACGGCAGGCACGAACAGGCGATGGATCTCCTGCATCGTGAGCAGGCCGCCGGTGATCGCGGGCCTGAGCGTTGTGCCGCCGATGAATACATCCGACTGGCGCGCGCCGCTGCGCGCAACCGTGATCGGCGTCGTGGTGAAGGCGCGCTCGACCTTGACATAGAACGTCGCCACGGTGACGCTGCCGCTCGTCGCGCCTGCGTAGCGCGAGGTCGAGAGATTGATCTGGCCCCTGGCGTTGTCCACGTCGTTGTAGGTCACGTTGGGGAACGCCGCGCGGTTGGGCGTCAGCGCCTTCACGGAGCTGCCGCTCGCATCGACCACCTCCAGCGCCTGGGGATCGAAGTTGAGATACAGATCGGCGGTGTCGGCCTGCGCCGCGCCCAGGTGCAACTGCACCTCCACCGGCACGATGTCGCCCACCTTGACCTGCTGGAGCGCCGGGCTCAGGCCGACTATCGGCAGGGTGTCGCTCTGGGCGCTGGTGAGCATCGGCTCTGTCTGCGCCTGGAGGTCGGTGAGCGGCCCCGCTCTGAGGAAGTTGGGGATCAGCGCCGACACGTCCGCGCCGTTGACCGCGCCGTTGTTGTTGGTGTCGGCATAGGCCCGGAAAGCAGGATCGTCGCTGGTCAGCAGGAACGAGGGGATCATATACGACACATCCGCGCCGTTGACCGCGTCGTTGCCGTTGCTATCGCCCACGCGCAGCGTGCCGAAGTCGAACTCGATCGTCGGGTCGCTCAGATCGACGTTCGTGCGGAGGTTGCTCAGCGTGTTCGCGCCCTTGACCCGAATATCGTAGATGTCGGCCTGCACGCCGTCCAGCGTGACGTTGAAGCGGCCTGTGACATCGGTCGTCGCCGAGAACTGCCCGACCAGATTGGTCGTCCCGCGCTGGTAGATGTAGATACCGCCGGTAGTCGTCACGCCCTCGGTGCGGAAGAGCGGTGTGATCCAGCGCGAGGTGCCGCTGGCTCCGCGCTGCTCCAGCGCGACCCGGCCATTGAGCGTCACGGCGGAGAGGATGCGAACGCTGGTGTTGCCGAACGAGGGCTCAAGGCTGACGCCCGCGCGCAGCAGATCGCTCCAGCGCGCGCCGGTCTGCACGAAGCGGATCGGCGTGGATACTGCCGCCGCCTTGGCCCGGAACCGCAGCGTGGCGATGGTGTATAGACCCCTTGGATAGGCGGGGCTGTACTTCGAGAGCGACAGGTTGATCTGGCCGGTCGAATTGTTGACCTGATTGAAGGTGACACCATCGAAGATGCCGCTATTGACCGTCAGGCTCGTCACCGGGTTGCCCGCGCCGTCGATCACTTCGAGCAGGGTCGGATCGAAGTTGAGATAGGCGTCCATCGTATCCACGTCGCGCCCGTCGGTGTCCATGCGCAGGTCGATCTGGAAGGTTTGATTGGCCGCGACCGCGACGTTCGGACGGCTGAGGAACAGGCGCGGCCCCGCCGGGATCGGCGATGGGCTGGGCGATGGCGATGTGGGCGGTGTATTCGCCGATGCTTGCAGCCGTACGATGCGGTTGCGCAGCGTGTTATTGAAGGTGGTGAACCCGCCGACGGCCAGCAGCCTGCCATCGGATTGGATCGCCATGTCTATTACCGAGGCATTCGCGCCGCCAGGGGCGAAGGTCGCGTCCAGGCTGCCGTCGGCGTTGAAGCGCCCGATGCGATTGCGCGACACGCCGTTGAGCGTGGTGAACGCGCCGCCGACGATCAGCTTGCCGTCTGCCTGGGCTAAAATTTTGTAGACATGGTTATTGGCACCGCCGCCAGGGGCGAAGGAGGTATCGAGCGAGCCATCGGCGTTGAGCCGGGCGATGTAGTTACGAGCGACGTTACTGACGGATGTAAACGTCCCGCCGATCAGGATCTTTCCATCTGCCTGGAGGGTAGTTATTAAGACGCCAGAATTAGCTCCGCCGCTGGCAGCGAACGTGGTATCAAGTGAGCCATCCACATTGAGCCGGGCGATGTAGCTGCGGCTCACGCCGTTCATGCTGGTAAACCAGCCGCCGACCACGATCTTGCCGTCCGGCTGGATCGCAATACCGTCGATGCTACTGTTTGCGCCGGTGGGAGCAAACGCGGTATCGGTGGTGCCGTCTGCATTGAGCCGGGCGATGCGATTACGGCTTACGCCGTTGATCGATGTGAATGCGCCGCCGACCAGGATCTTGCCATCGGTTTGCAGCGCCAGCTCGTAGATCTCGTTGTTTGCCCCGATCGGCGCAAAGGCGGTATCCAGGCTGCCATCGGTATTGAAACGTGCGATATAGCTACGTCCCACGCCATTGATCGTGGTAAAGGAACCGCCCACGACGACCTTGCCGTCGGGCTGGACGACGAGATCAAAGACCCGGCCGTTGATCCCGCCAGTAGCGTTGAAGGCCGGATCAAGACTCCCATCGGTATTCAAACGGGCCACGCCGCTGCGTGGGATGTCGTTGAAGAGCGAGAAGCTGCCGCCGACGAACATCTTGCCGTCAGTCTGGGTCGCTATGGCGTCTGTAGTATCGCTGGTGCCGCGCCCGGTGACAAAGCTAGGATCGAGGCTGCCGTCGGCGTTGAGCCGGACTACACGGCTGCGACCTACGCCGTTGATCGTCGTAAACGCGCCAACCAGCAGCAATCGCCCATCCGTCTGGACCAGGACCTTATGGCTCTCGCCGTTGGCGCTGGCGCTGAAGCCGGTGTCAAGCGAGCCGTCGGCGTTGAGCCGGGCCAGGCGGCTGCGGCCTACGCCGTTGATCGTCGTAAAGTCGCCCGTGACAAGGATCTTGCCGTCGGAGAGCGGCACCAGCTCTTGGACGTTCCCATTCGCTCCGCCGTCGATGCCAAACATGCTATCGATCGTGCCGTCGGCGTTGAGCCGGGCCAGGTTGGTGCGCGCCAGGCTGTTGACCGCCGAGAAGACACCGCCGATCAGGATCTTGCCGTCGGCCTGAAGGCCAAGCGCCGAGATCGTGCCGTTCGCGCCGTCGCTGGGAGCAAACGTGGTGTCGAGCGCGCCGTTCGCGTTCAAGCGTGCGATGCGGTTGCGGTTCGTGCCGTTGACCAGGGTAAACGCGCCGCCGATCACCACCTTGCCGTCGGGCTGGAGCGCCAGCTCATAGATGTCGTTGTTCGCGCCGTTGGTGGGCGTGAAGGACGTATCAAGCGTGCCGTCGGCGTTCAAGCGCGCAATACGATCGCGGATGTTGCCGTTGAGCGCCGTAAAGCCGCCCGCAACCAGGATCTTGCCGTCGGGCTGAAGCAGCAGCTTATAGACCGCGCCGTTCGCGCCGCTGTTGGGTGCGAAGGAGGTATCCAGCGAGCCGTCGGCATTCAGGCGCGCGATGCGGTTACGGCCCACGCCGTTAACCATGGTAAACGTGCCGCCGATCAGGATCTTGCCGTCGGGCTGCACGGCCACGCTGTAGACGGTGCTGTTCGCGCCGCCGCCAGGGATAAAGGTCGTGTCGGTGCTGCCGTCGGCGTTGAGCCGGGCGATGTAGTTACGCGCCGCGCCGTTGACCGAGGTGAACTCGCCGCCGAGCACCACCTTGCCATCCACCTGGAGCGCGGTTGAGTAGACGATGTCGCTCGCGCCGGTGAGCGGCGTGCCGACGAAGCTGGTATCGAGATCGCCGTCGGCAGCCAGGGCCGAGGGATGCGGCCCAAGCAGCTCGACCAGAATGAGCAGCGCGGGCAGGAGCGCAAGAAGCATACGGTACATTGGACGGGACGACGATGCAGGGAGCGTCATGGTCGATCTTCCTTCTTCGATGAGATTGATGTGCTGCAATCGAACCAGTCTCATCACGCGGACGGGCCACAAACACGATCAGCGCAGCAGATGCCGCCGCGATCGGGCGAGCGCGGCCCGATCTATCAGGGTAGCGGCATCTGCTGGGCACGGCAGGGCTGGCATGGTCGGCTGTTTCCAACCATGATCGACCTGTTCGGACAAGTACGCGCTTCACGAGCACGCGCGCAGAACACGCCAGATGCGGATCTGGATGGTGAGGCAGCCAGCAGTTTTGAGGGCACAGCCGCGCTAGAGGGCTGCGCCTGCTCAGGCACCCCGGCTGATACATCACAGCAGCCTGATCAGCTCGTGATCGATCGGCGCATAGTGATGTAGGATACGGCTACGGAGACGCTAAGCGTCCGATGGATCGCCGTTTTGCTGTCCAATGTGTGATACTGCACTGCCCGGCATCTACCAGGGCGTAAGCTCACTGGTCGGCTGCAAGCGGTGGTGGATGCAAACGCGACGAGCACTCTGGGGGCGGCTCGTGAGTATTGTTGGGGGGTAGCAAGAACTTATGGAAGGAGCCTCAAAGCTGCTCACACGGGCGCGTGATGCCTCGGCGGCGCTTCCATCCCGTCCAGACGAACTAAACCCGGTGTGTTGATTAAGCAACATTCTGCCTGAACGCTGCTCCGATAGTATCCTGCTCGTGGCGAGAGCTGAACAAGGAAGGATATTCTGCTACCGCTAGAACATCATCCCGCTCGTGGCGAGTAGGTGAGCAGGGAATACGCTGCTGTCACCGCAACATCTGCATACCACCGCTATGTAGGTGGAGCCTGCTACGCTTGGCATGCAACAACACATCAGGTAGCCAACATCGCGATTCGTGACTATGATCTTTAATCCAATGGGAGAAAGGTTCGATTGCGGGCATATTATAGCAAACTCTTTAAAACGTGCAAGTGCTTTCTGCCGATCGCCAACACGATGCGGCTGCCTGCTGGTTCGGCCATGCTCTGATGCACAAAGTACCAGCGACCAATTAGACTGTTGCCGGGCAGCATCCGAAGCCGGGACACGCTATAATAGCGCAATCAGTTGTAATCTCCGCCCTGGAGGTGCGTGGTTGTCCGATCCTTCTGCTCCATCGGCTGTTGTTTCCCAGGCTGTCCCGGCACACGCGCGGGTAGCGGTGCTGGATGTCCTACGTGGGGTCGCTGCGCTGGCCGTTGTGGTGGTTCACGCGCTGCCGCTGCTCGCGCCGTCTGCTACGCTCGCGATCGTGCCGGTCTTTGACTTTGGCTCGTTCGGCGTGCTCCTGTTCTTCCTGTGCAGCGGCACGATTATTCCGGCAACGCTTGAGCGCCATCAATCCTTGCGGCGCTTCTGGATTCGCCGCGTGTGCCGTCTCTACCCGCTCTACTGGCTGAGCATCGGCGGCGCGCTGCTGGGCTACGCGGCGGGCCGGACTTCGCTGGCGGGCATGGAGCTGCACGCGGCGCGCTTTGCGGCGCAGCCAGTGGCGACGGTGCTGGCGAATATCACGATGATGCAGGAGTTTCTCGGCTATCCGCATCTGATCTACGTCTACTGGACGCTGACCTTCGAGCTGGCCTTTTACTTCCTGATTTCGGCGCTTTTTCGCCTGAAGCTGATGGGCAAGATCCTGCCGTTCTCCTTCGGGCTGCTGCTGGTGGCGTTTCTGGTGCATCTGCTGGCTGTGCTCCAGATCCTTCGCCTGCCCAACACCAACGCGCTGCGCAACATCGACTATCTGGCGCTGATGTTTGTCGCGGTGGCGCTCTACCACGTGCGGCGGCGGGAGCGATCAAGACGGGCTGTGGTGGCGCTCGGCGGGCTGGCGCTGGCGCTGATCGTGCTGACCGCGTGGCAGGACCCGGCGATCGGCACGGCCTGGCTGGTCGCTGCTGTGCTCTTTGGCCTCGCGCAACGCTCCACGATCCGCTGGTTTCCCAGGTGGCTGCTCTACCTGGGAGCGATCAGCTACTCGATCTATCTGCTGCATCCGCTGGTCTTCGCGCTGGTGCCGCGCATCGGCGGCCCGCTCACGACCGGCCTCTGCTGGCTGAGCGCGCTGCTCGTCTGCGCGGCGCTGGCCGAGCGCTGGGTCGAGCGGCCCGGCATCGCGCTGGGCTACTACCTCACGCGGAATACGCGCGGCACCAGCAGGCAGGACATGCCCGCGCCGATCGTGCCGTTGCCCGGCGACGTTCGATAGCGCGCCATGAGGACGAGAGAATAAAAGAACCAAGAACCAAGAACCAAGAGCCAAAGAACAAAAGAACAAGGGAACAAAGAACCGCGCAAAGATTCTCCCCCTCTCCTATCACAACGGGAGAGGGGGTGGCCCCGCAGGGCCGGGGTGAGGGCCTGAACTCAGAACTTGAAACTTGAAACTTGAAACTCGAAACTTGAAACTTGGTATCAATGCTTTCCCGAAAAGTTCTTCCATTCCGCACGAGCAGGCTCATCGTACCAGTGCTTTGGGGAAGATATGGCGCTTGAACTGATGCTCTTGGGCTATCTGATCGGCTCGATCCCGTTCAGCTTTCTGGTTGGCAGAGCGCGGGGCATCGATCTGCGGACGGTTGGCAGCGGCAGCCTGGGCGGCTCGAACGTCTGGCGCGCGCTCGGCTTTCGCTATTTTATCGTCGCGGGCGTGCTCGATCTGCTCAAGGGCTGGCTGCCGGTCTATTTCGCGCAGCATGTTTTGCACACATCTGCGCTGGTCGTCGTGGGCATTGCGCTGAGCGCCGTGCTGGGCCATGCCTACTCGATCTTTATGCGCTTCCGAGGCGGCAAGGCGATTGCCACCACCTGCGGCGCGATCCTGGCGTTTGCGCCCGCGCTGGCGTTCGGCGGCGTGCTGGTGTGGACGATCATCTACAGGCTGTCGGGCTATCCCTCGGTGGCATCGCTGACGACGACCGTCGTGGCGGCGAGCGCTGGCACGCTGGTGAGCTACGCGGGCTACCTCCACCCCGCGTTTGCCGCGTTCATCTGGCTGGCGACGCTGCTGGTGTTCTATTTCCACCGCGCCAATATCCGGCGCTTGCGGCAGGGGCAGGAGATCGGGATTCGGCCCCGGCAGTAGCGCTGGCCGGCCCTGTGGCTAATCAAAAGCGGCTGCCGCTGCCTCTCCGTCGGCGCACGCCAGGCGCGCTACGCGCTGTGCCTCGGCCAGCGAAACCGTGCGCAGCGTCGCTTTGACCGCCGCCAGCGCTGCGGGCGTCATGCTCAGCTTCTCAAGGCCTAGCCCCACCAGCCGTACGCTTGTCTGCGGATCGGCGGCGATCTCGCCGCAAATGCTGATGTCGATGCCCAGCCGTTGTGCCTCGCGAACCACGCTGCCGATCATCCGCCAGAGCGCCGGATCGTCGCTGCCGTACTGCCTCGTTAGCTCGGCGGCGCTGCGATCGACCGCCAGCAGATATTGCGCCAGGTCGTTGCTGCCGATCGAGCAGAAGTCGATGTCGCGCGCCAGCAGGTCAAGCGTCAGCGCGGCAGCAGGCGTTTCGATCATGATGCCCAGCGGCACAGCGGCGCGATGGGCCAGACCTTCGCGGGCCAGCGTATCCGCCGCCGCCGCAAGCTCCTGCCGCGCCCAGGCAACATCGGCGGGCGTGGCGATCATCGGCAGCAGCACGCGGAGATCGCCCTCGGCTGCGGCCCGCAGCAGCGCCCGGAGCTGCGTCTGAAACAGGTCGCGGAAGCGCATCATCAGGCGGATGCCGCGCCGTCCGAGAAATGGATTGGCCTCGTGCAGCGGCGGCAGGTACGGCAGCGGCTTATCGCCGCCGCTGTCGAGCGTGCGTACAACCACGGGACGCCCCTGCATAGCCCGCAGCGCTGTACGATACGCCTGATACTGCTCGTCCTCGCTCGGCGGCGCGGCCCGATCCAGAAACAAAAACTCGGTCCGCAGCAGCCCGATCCCATCCGCGCCCTGCTCGCGCGCCTGCCGCGCCTCGTCGGGATGGCTGATGTTAGCCCACAGCTCAATCCGTATTCCGTCGCGGGTCTGCGCGTTGATCGCACGTACCCCACGGCGGCGCGGCCTGGCGGCGCTCGCTCGATCCTGATCCGTCCGATAAGCAGCCAGATCGGCCTTGTTTGGCGCGGCGATCAGACGGCCCGTGTCGGCGCGTAGCAGCGCTGGCGTGCCCTCAGGAATCGCCAGCACGTCCTCGCTCATGCCGAAGATCGCGGGAATGCCCAGCGCCCGCGCCAGAATCGCGACATGCCCCGTCGTGCCGCCGCCGACCGTAGCGATGCCGCCGACCGATTGCTTGCGCAGCAGCGCGATGTGCGTGGGCGTGAGGTCGTGGGCGACGACGATCGCTCCGGCGGGCAGCGCGACCGTCGGTAGGCTGCCGTGCAGCGCCGCGATGATCTGCTCGCCGACAGCGCGTACGTCGGCGGCTCGCTCGCGCAGGTAGGCATCGTCTAAGGTGGACAGCCGCGCCGCCAGCATGGTTGCCGCCGCCCGTACCGCCGGGAGCAGCGCACACGCCTCGTACGCGATCAGGCGTGTCACCTCGGCGGTCAGCGTGGCATCGCTCGCCAGCAGCGCCTGACCGTCGAAGATCGCCGCCTCCGCAGGTTTGCCCTCTGCCCGAAGCTCGTCGCTCAGACGCTTGAGCTGCGCGGCCACGTCGAGCTGCGCCGCCTGGAAGCGCTCAATCGGCGCGGTTGTCTCGGCGAGGGGCGAATGGTTGAGATCGCTCGGCATCTGAAGCAGCACGATCGGGCCGTAGGCGCTGCCGGGCGCGGCGGTACTGCCCCGAAGCACCCGTCTCATGCGCTCTCCTCGAATTGGCGCTCGACAAGATCGCTCAGCGCAGCCAGCGCCTCGCTTGCGTCGGGGCCTTCGGCCCGCAGCCGCACCTGATGTCCCTGTGAAACGCCCACCAGCATCACGCCGAACATGCTCTTGGCGTCGGCAGCAGGCGTGCCCAGGCGGCTCAGGTTGGTGATCATAATCTGGCTTTGGAAGCGGGCCGCAGTTTTGACGAACAGCGCTGCCGGGCGCATGTGCAGCCCGGCGGGATGGTTGATGGTGACGACGAGTTCCTGCGGCTCGTTCATGGCTGGTGCCTCTCTGTTTGCTCAGAACATGGTACGGTACGACCGTGGCGCTGTGATGATTCGGTGTGCAGTGTAGGGTCGCTGTTCGTGTGGATTAGCAGGGTGTGGGCCACTAGCTCTGCACCTTGGGCAGCTCCCCGGCCTGCTCCGCCACCTCAGCAGCCCGCGCGAGGCTGCCGCCGATCGACGCCTCGACCGCCGCCAGCACCGCGCCCTCGACCAGCGGCGCGCTGCTCAGGTGGTAGGGCCGCTCGAAGCCCTCCAGCGCCATCTCGGCGCTCATCACCGCGCTGCCGAGGTCGACCAGCACCAGCACGCCGTCGACCCCGGCGGCGCGAAGCTGCTCCGCCGCATCCCGAATCAGGTCGGCGCTCGTGCCGATCCGTCCGTCGATCGTGCCGCCTGCGACGGCGATCAGCACCTGCGCCTGTGTCATTTGATCGGCCAGCTCTTTGACGCCCGTGGCGATCCTGGCGCTGTGTGAGACGATCAGTAGCCCGACCACGCTGTTCTCCTGCTACTCCTGCTCGATCCAGCCAAAGGAGCGCTCTACGGCGCGCTTCCAGTCGCGGTAGAGCCGCTCGCGCGTCGTGGCGTCCATCTGCGGCTCCCAGATCCGATCGACGCCCCAGTTCTGGCGCAGATCGCCCAGATTGTGCCAGAAGCCGGTCGCCAGCCCGGCAGCATAGGCCGCGCCGAGCGCCGTCGTCTCCGCCACCTTGGGCCGGATCACGGGCACGCCCAGGATGTCGGCCTGGAACTGCATCAGCAGGTTGTTGACGACCATCCCGCCGTCGACTTTGAGCGAGGTCAGCCGCACGCCCGAATCCTGCTCCATGGCGTCCAGCACCTCGCGCGTCTGAAACGCCGTCGCCTCCAGCGCGGCCCGCGCGATATGCCCGCGCGTGATGTAGCGCGTCAGCCCGACCACCACGCCGCGCGCGTCGCTTTTCCAGTAGGGCGCGAACAGCCCCGAAAACGCGGGCACGACGTAGATCCCGCCGTTGTCGCGTACGGTCGTCGCCAGCTCCTCGACCTCCGCCGAGGTTTTGATCAGGCCCATATTGTCGCGCAGCCACTGCACCAGCGCGCCGGTGATCGCGATCGAGCCTTCCAGCGCGTACACCGCTGGTTGATCGCCGATTTTGTAGCCGACGGTGGTCAGCAGGCCGCTCCTGGACGGCACGATCTCGGTGCCGGTGTTGAGCAGCATAAAGTTGCCGGTGCCGTAGGTATTTTTGGCCTCGCCGATGGTGTAGCAGGTCTGGCCCACCAGCGCCGCCTGCTGATCGCCGAGATCGCCCGCCACCGGGATGCCCTCAAGCGCGCCTCTGGCCGTGCCGTAGATCGCGCTGGATGGACGAATCTCCGGCAGTATCTGGCGCGGAATGCCCATGCTGCTCAAGATCTCGTCGTCCCAGTCGAGGGTTTCGAGGTTCATCAGCAGCGTGCGCGAGGCGTTGGTCACGTCGGTCACATGAACGCCGCCGTCGGGACCGCCCGTGAGCTGCCAGATCAAGAAGCTGTCGATGTTGCCGAAGATGATCTCGCCGCGCTCCGCCGCCTCTCTCGCGCCCGCGACGTTGTCCAGAATCCAGCGAATCTTCGGCCCTGAGAAGTACGTCGCCAGCGGCAGGCCGGTCTTGGCCCGAAAGCGATCCTGGCCGCCCTCGCGTCCAAGCTGATCGCAGATCCGGTCGGTGCGCGTATCCTGCCAGACGATCGCGTTGTAGATCGGTCGTCCTGTGTGACGATACCAGACCACTGCCGTCTCGCGCTGGTTGGTGATGCCGACAGCGGCAATCTCCCTAGTGTCGATGCCGCCTTTGCTGAGCGCGCCCGCGATCACCGCCTGGGTGCGCTGCCAGATCTCGTCGGGGCTGTGCTCGACCCAGCCGGGCCGGGGGTAGATCTGCTCGTGCTCTTGCTGATCGTAGCAGACTACGCTGCCCGCGTGGTCGAAGATGATACAGCGGGTGCTGGTGGTGCCTTGATCGATGGCCGCGACGTATTGTGCCATGCGGTGCCTCCTTGCAGTATCGCGTGGGTTTCAGTCTTGGAGATCGCTGCCGGGTGCCAGAGTCTCCAGCAGCACGGTCGCGATCAGATAGGCCGAGGTCGCGCCCGGGTCCTGGTGCCCGATCGAGCGCTCGCCCAGGTACGAGGCCCGGCCTTTGGTCGCAAGCATCGGGATGGTCGCCCGCATTCCGGCCTCGGCGGCGGCGATGGCCGCGTGGAGCGCCGCGTGGAGCGCCAGGCCGCGCGCGTGGGCCGCTTTGAGCGCGTCGATCGCGGGCGCGATCGTGTCGATCATCGTTTTCTCGCCGCGCCGCGCCTTGCCGCGCTGCATGATCCCCTCAAGCGCCGCCTCCAGCGCGACGATCAGGTCGTCGGCGCTCAGCGCGTGCCGATCGGCCAGCGCCGCGCCCGCGCGCAGAAAGGCCGTGCCGTAGAGCGGCCCGGACGCGCCGCCGACTGTCGAGACGAGCGTCATGCCGGTCGTCTTGAGGATCGTGCCGATGTCCTGGTCGGCGAGGCTCGGCAGCTTCGCGACGACCGCGCTGAATCCGCGATCGAGGTTGATGCCGTGGTCGGCATCGCCGATCGCCGCGTCGAGATCGGTCAGGTAGTCGCGCTGCTCACGTATCCGCGCGGCGACGCCCGCGATGAAGCGCGTGACATGTTCGGCGGTGATGGGCATGGAAGCCTCCAAGCGACAAACAAAGAACAACGAAACAAGCAAACAAAGCAGGTTTCTCTTTGTTCTTTGCTCTCGGTTCTCCATAAGATGAGGGGGCATGCTGGGGGACAACCCCCACATCTCCGGCCTGACGGCTCCCTACATCCCCCAGCGCAGCGCGGGCGTGTGGACCGGCGCGTCCCAGAAGCGTCTCAGCTCGTCGTCCAGCTTGAGCAGCGTGATCGACGTGCCCGCCATCTCCAGCGAGGTGATGTAGCTGCCGATCAGCTTGCGGCTGATCGTGACGCCCCGTTCATGGCAGATCCGGGCAAGCTCATTGTACACAATGTACAGCTCGATCAGCGGCGTGCCGCCCATGCCGTTGACCAGTGCCAGCACCTCGTCGCCGCGCCGGAAGGGTAGATCGTCCAGTACGGCGCTCGTCAGCGTCGTGACGATCTCACGTGCCGACGCGAGCGGCACCCGCTGCCGTCCGGGCTCGCCGTGAATGCCGATGCCGATCTCCATCTCGGCCTCGCCCAGGTCGAAGGTTGGCGAGCCCTTCGCCGGAGCGGTGCATGAGGTCAGCGCCATGCCCATCGAGCGACCCCAGCCGTTGATCTTTTCGCAGATGCGTGTGATCTCGGCGAGCGAGAGGCCGCTTTCCGCCGCGCCGCCGCAGATCTTCTCGGCCAGCACCGTCGTGCCGACGCCGCGCCGCCCGGCGGTGTAGAGGCTATCCTGAACCGCTACGTCGTCGTTGATCACCACGCAGGCGACATCGATGCCCTCGGCCTGGGCTAGCTCCGCCGCCATCTCGAAGTTCATCACGTCGCCGGTGTAGTTCTTGACGATATGCAGCACGCCCTTGCCGCCGTCGATCGCTTTGGTCGCCGCGAGCATCTGATCGGGCACCGGCGACGTAAAGATCGCGCCCGGACAGGCCGCGTCGAGCATGCCCTTGCCGACAAAGCCGCCGTGCAGTGGCTCGTGGCCGCTGCCGCCGCCCGAAAGCAGCGCGACCTTGCCGCGCGCGGGCGCGTCGGCGCGCACCACGTAGTCGGGATCGAAGTGGACCGTGAGCAGGTCGGGGTGCGCCGAGGCCATGCCCAGCAGTGCATCGCGGACGACGCTTTCAGGCGTGTTGATCAGTTTTTTCACCCGAAGCCTCCTTAGTCTCGATCGCTACCAGTGTACACCGAGACGACGATCGGCGCTCCCGTCGCGCTCAGCCTCCCGCCGCGTCCGACGATCTAGGATACCCGAATTTTGTGCTGGCGGCGAGAGAACAGAATCTACTCTGGAGCGGCAGAATATGTAGGATCTTGGAGAAAAGCTGGTGGGCTGTGCAGGGGGCGAAGCGCGTGGCGCAGAAGGAATCGGCCCGTTTTGGCCGATCGGGAAAGGCTCTTTCTGGAACTACCCGATCTTGAGCGCTACGGGAGGGGAGTCAGATCGCAGCCGCGTGTTCTCAGTTTGGCGCTAGCCAGCTTCGTCTCAGGCGGGCGGATCTTCGGCGGCCAGGACGACGATCTCCGGACGTTGCCGATGCACGTTCACCGAAATGTTAGCGCCGCGCTTTGGCACTTTGCTATCTTCAAGATAGGCAAACAGCGTTGCCTCATAGGACTCTCCCGCCGGAGGAGCGACCTGCACGCGCAACTGATACTCGCGCCTGACCGTGCGCTCGGCCCCCAGCCAGCCGGTACTGCGGCGTATCCGCCACCCTGTCGGCGCGACCGCCAGGACGTTCGCGGTGGCCGGTTGCCCATGCGTCTGCGCCTCACGGTATGCACGAGGCGTGATGATTGGTCGTACGAGAAGAAACAGGGCGACGGTAGCGCTGAGCTGGAGGATCGTAAAGAGCGCGGCTGACAGAGCGACGGAAAGCGCTGTGCCAATCATGCTTATCCCAAGCACCACGAAGTATGTGACGACGAGATAGCCAAGAATTAACATCAATGCTCTGGCAAATTGCTTCCAGGTGCTCATCGTGCTCCTTGCCGCTCCTGCATGGTCGTGCAGGTGGACCTAGACGATACCGCCGCGTGGCGGATCAGGCATATCACGGCATCGGTCGTGCGGCCTAGGCCTGCTCGATCCCGAAGCGCGGCCAGGCGAGCGGCTTAAGCCGTGCCGCCTGCCGCCACCGCCTTTTCCTTGCCGCCAAAGACCACTGTTTCAGTCAGGTGCAGCGGAGCGCTCGCCCGAATATCCTGCGACGAGCCGCCGACCAGCACCCGAAACTCGCCAGCCTCGGCCACCCACGCCTGCCTGAGGTCGTCCCAGAACGCCAGCGCCGTCCGGTCGAGGGTCAGCGTCACGGTTTGTGTCTCGCCCGGCGCGAGCGCGACTTTCGCAAAGCCCTTCAGCTCCTTCTGCGGTCGTGTGAGCGTGGATGCAACGTCCTGCACATAGAGCTGCACGATCTCCGCGCCCGCCCGCTGTCCAGTATTGGTCACGTCTACGCTGACCGACATGCGCTCGTCGGGCTTGACCGTCTCCGTCGAGAGGCGCAGGTTATCGTAGCCGAAGCTGGTGTAGGATAGGCCGAAGCCGAAGGGAAACAGCGGCTCCACCTGCTTCTGCTCGTAGTAGCGGTAGCCGACGAAGATGCCCTCGCCGTAGAGGACCCGCCCGTTCTCGCCTGGGTAGTTGATAAAGGTCGGATTATCCTGAAGCTGCCTGGGAAAGGTCTGTGGCAGCTTGCCGCTGGGATTGACCGCGCCGAAGAGCACGTCGGCGATGGCGTTGCCGCACTCCTGGCCCGGATACCACGCCTCGATCACGCCCGCTACCCGATCGAGCCAGGGCATCGCGATCGGCCCGCCGGTTTGCAGCACGACGATCGTCTTGGGATTGGCCGCTGCGACGCGCTCGATCAGCTCGTTCTGGCTTCCCACCAGATCCATGTGCGGGCGATCCTGCCCCTCGGTGTCCCACTCCCCGTTTAATCCAACAAAGAGCAGCGCGACATCCGAGGCTGCCGCCAGATCCACCGCTCGATCGATCGCTTCGTCGCCAAGCGGTCGCGTCGCGCCTACACGCAGCGCCTTGAGTTCCAGCGCGCCATGCTGTCGGCTTGCATACTCGATCGCCACGTCGTACGTCTGACCGGCACGCAGCTCCACCAGACCGATCGCCTCGGCGCTACCCATGCCGAAGTAGTTCTCGCCCGGCTGCCAGGTATCCCAGTTGTCGATCAGGAGACTCCCGTCGATAAAGAGGCGGCTCAGCCCGGCACTGACCAGACTGAAGTGATACTCGCCGTCCTCGTCGGGCGTGAACCGTGTTCGGAAGCGCGCCGAGAAGCTGGCGGCAACGCCGTGTCCAACCTCGTCCAACCACATGATTTCGGCCTGCGGCATACTCGTACGCCACACCGCCTCGCCCGACAGATCGGGATTGTTGAAGTACTCGACGGTCAGGCCCGGCTCACCGCTCTCCGGCTGCGTATACTGGCTGCCGCCCAGCACCGGCAGGAGCTTATAGTTGGTGCAGCCCAGCTCGTAGCCGATCTCACAGCCTTCGCCAGCCTGCGCGACAATCCCATCGAGCGGGCTGATCCGGTAGTGGGCGTTGACCTGCGCGCTGCCGCCGCCCATGATCTGCGCGGTTTGGGCGTTCGGCCCGATGATCGCCAGCTTGCGCGGGGCGCTTGCGTCCAGCGGCAGGACGCCGTTATTCTTCAGCAGCACGATGCTCTCGCCACCCGCCTGCCGGATCAGCGCGTGATGCTCAGGCCGGTCGATCGCCTGCTCATCGGGGATCGTCGGATCGTCGAACGCGCCCGCCCAGGTGATCAGGCGGAGCATGCGCCGGGCGCTCTCCTTGATCGCATCTGCGCTGACATCGCCCGCCCGCACGGCCTCGACCAGCCTGGTGCCCCGATATTTGGTTGGTCCGGGCATCTCAAGATCCAGCCCGGCGCTCAGCGCTTCCGCCGTGCTGCGCGTCGCGAACCAGTCGGACATGACCACGCCGTCGAAGCCCCACTCGTTTTTGAGCAGATCCGTCAGCAGCGCGGGATGCTCGCTGGCATACGTCCCGTTGACTTTGTTGTAGGCCGCCATAACGGCCCAGGTATGCGCTTGGTTGACGGCGGCCTCGAAGGGCGGCAGGTAGATCTCGCGCAGCGCGCGCTCGCCGATCTCGGAGCTGATCGTCATGCGCTCGAACTCGGACTCATTCCCGACGTAGTGCTTGACCGTCGCGCCCACGCCCTGGCTCTGCACGCCCGTGATGTAGGCGACCGCCAGCCGCGCCGATAGGTGCGGGTCTTCCGAGTAGCACTCGAAGTTGCGGCCATTCAGCGGCGAGCGGTGGATATTCACGGTCGGGGCCAGCAGCACGCGCGCGCCCTTCGACAGGGCTTCCTCGCCCAGCGCCCCGCCGATCTGCTCGACCAGCGGCGTGTTCCAGGTGGCGGCCAGCGCAATCCCCACCGGAAAGCTCGCGGCCCGCACCCCACCCACCAGCGAGCCGCCGCCGCGCGCGCCGTTGGGACCGTCGGTGACTTTGATCGCCGGAATGTTGAGACGCTCGACGGGCGTCGTCAGCCAGAATGATTCGCCCGCCAGCAGCGCGACCTGCTCCTCCAGCGTCATGGCCTCCAGCAGCGCCTCGATGCGCGCCTCCGAGTCCGGGCTGGTCCGAATCACCTCGTGGGTTGTCATGCTGCGCTCCTTGCTCCTTGCTCCCAGTTCCACATGTCACGTTTCGTGTTCGTCGAACGCCGAGCCTGGTTCTTTACCACAATTAGCCTGCGGCCTGGCCTATCGTCGGCTGAGTCTCGCCTGGGCCGTACAGATGGCAGCGCACCCAGTGATCCTTGGCGATGTACTCACGGCCCGGCATGACCTGGCGGCAGATGTCCATCACCTTCGGGCAGCGCGGGGCAAACGGGCAGCCGGGCGGCGGGTCGATCAGCGAGGGCACCTCACCGCGCGCCTGGACCTTACGCACCGTCAGGCCCGCGTGCGGATTGGGCACCGCCGCCAGTAGCAGTTGGGTGTAGGGATGCGCCGGATTTTGGATTAGTTCGTCGCTCGCCGCGCCTTCGACCACGTGCCCGGCATACATGACCATCGTCCTGTCGCCGATGTAGCGCGCGCTGGCGATGTCGTGCGTGATGTACAGGAAGCCGATCCCGCGCTCCTCCTTGAGCCGCTCCATCAGGTTGAGCACGCCCATCCGAATCGATACGTCGAGCATCGAGATCGGCTCGTCGGCCAGAATGATCTCAGGATTAACCGCCAGCGCCCTGGCAACGGCGACGCGCTGCCGCTGGCCGCCCGACAGTTGGTACGGATGCTTTTGGGCAACCTCGTCGGGCGGCGTCAGGCCCACCGTCGCCAGCAACTCCTGCACCCGCTCCTGCACCTCCCGGCGCTGCACCTGCTTATGGATCAGCAGCGGACGCTCCAGGTGGTAGCCGATAGTGTGGACGGGATTGAGCGAGCCGAACGGGTCTTGGAAGATCATCTGCACGTCGTTGCGGTAGCTCAACGATGCTTTGCGCGGCTCGGTCTTGAGCACGTCGCGGCCTTTAAACAGGATCTCGCCCCTGGTGGGCGGCATCAGCCGCGCGATCAGCCGCGCGGTCGTCGATTTGCCGCTGCCGGATTCGCCGACCAGCGCGACCACCTGGCCCCGGTCGATCGTGAACGAGACATCATTGAGCGCGTGGACGTGCCTGGGCCTGAACGGATTGCCAACCGGAAAGTGCTTGGTCAGGTTGCGGACCTCAAGCACGGTGGTGCCCTGCGCGCCGGGATCGCGCCGCTCAAGCGGCATAGCAGATTGAGTCATCATAGCCTCTCAGCAAGAACAAAAGAGCGTTTCAAGTTTCCGGTGCCTGGTGCTTCCCCTTGTTCTTTTGTTCCTTTGTTCGGTTGTTCTTCCGTCCCTCACAGCCCCAGCCTGACGGCCTACGGCAGCGGCATCCCCTCGTGATACGCCACCCAGTGCCCTGGCCGCACCTCGCGCAGCTTCGGCGTGACCCGCGTCTCGATCGGCTGGCAGAGCGTGCAGCGCGGGTGGAAGCGGCAGCCCGACGGCGGATCGATCAGATTCGGCGGCGATCCCGGTATGCCGGTGAGCTTCTGCTTCGGGCCGGTCAGCGGCGGGAACGAGCTCAGCAATCCCTGCGTGTACGGGTGGATCGGGTTATTGAACAGCTCCTTGGCCGGTGCCAGCTCCACGATCGCGCCCGCGTACATGATGCCGATCCGGTCGGAGAACTCGACCATCAGCGACATATCG
>DASUTC010000019.1 GCA_036374795.1 Herpetosiphonaceae bacterium | reverse complement strand
GGTGACGGGGCGGCTGAGCGCCGAAGAAACCACCGCGCTGCTGCATGAGGTGCCAGCAGCGTACCAGACGCAGATTACCGATGTGCTGCTGACGGCGCTGGCCCAAACGCTCACGCACTGGACTGGCAATGCGGTACGCATTGAGCTGGAAGGCCACGGGCGCGAAGACCTCTTCGCCGAGGTCGATCTGGCGCGCACGGTGGGCTGGTTCACCACCCTCTACCCGGTGGTGCTGGAGGTCGACCTGTGGGCCGGGCCGGGCGAGCAGCTCAAGGCGATCAAGGAGCAGGTGCGCCAGATCCCGCAGCGCGGCATCGGCTACGGCCTCCTGCGCTACCTCAATGAGAGCCAGGACACCGCGCCGCTGCGCGCCATGCCGCCCGCCCAGATCAACTTTAATTACCTCGGTCAGCTCGATCGCGGCACGCCCACAGACGGGCTGCTGAAACCAGCACCCGGATCAACAGGTCAGTCGCAAAGCCCGGATAACCCACGGCGCTACCTGATAGAAATTACAGGCTCAGTGTACGAGGGGATTTTACAATTCTCGTGGAGCTACAGCGAGGAGCTACATCAGCGCGCCACAATCGAGCGGCTGGCGCAGGAGTATATCGCGGCCCTGCGCGCCCTGATCGAGCACTGTCTCTCGCCGGATGCCGGGGGCTTCACCCCCTCCGACTTCCCGCTTGCCCAACTAGATCAATACACACTCGACAAGCTATCCAGCCTGCTCGATGACGTCGATACCTCGGAGGAATTGCCCGTATGAAAAATGTCGAGGATGTCTACCCGCTCTCGCCAATGCAGCAGGGAATGCTGTTCCATACACTCTATGATCCTGGGCTGTACGTCGAGCAGACGATCTCTACACTCCGGGGCAATCTGAATCTTGCAGCATTCCAGCGGGCATGGCAGCAGGCTGTGGATCGGCATCCAATCCTGCGCACAGCATTCTTGTGGGAAGGATTAGACTCGCCGCTTCAGGTTGTGCGTCGTCAGACAAAGCTGCCCTGGACGATCGAAGACTGGCGCGGCTTAGACCCAGACGAGCATCAATCGCGGCTACAACAGTTCCTCCAGGCCGATCTTGCTCGTGGCTTTGACCTTGCGCAAGCGCCGCTGATGCGCCTGGCGCTCTTCCAAACCGCCGACGATACGTACTCCTTTGTCTGGAGTCAGCACCACATCCTGCTGGATGGCTGGTCGCTGCCGCTGCTGCTCAACGAGATCTTCACCTCCTACGAGGCGGCGAGCCAGGGACGCGAGCTACACCTGCCGCGCCCTCGGCCCTACCGCGACTACATCGCGTGGTTGCAGCGCCAGGACATGGCCCAGGCGGAAGCCTTCTGGCGGCAATTTCTGGCAGGCTTCGCTGCGCCCACCGCGTTTGGTGTGGATCATCTCGTATACACAAGCGACGACGAGCCCCAGTATGGCCGCCATGAGATGCATCTTCCGGCTGAGCCGAGCGCAGCACTTCAAGCGCTCGCCCGCCAGCATGGGCTGACGATGAACACCGTCGTGCAGGGTGCGTGGGCGATCCTGCTGAGTCGCTACAGCGGGGAGCCGGATGTGGTCTTCGGCGCGACCGTCTCCGGGCGGCCCGCCGAGCTGCCGGGCGTCGAGCAGATGATCGGCCTGTTCATCAACACGCTGCCGGTGCGCGTGCAGGTGCGGCCTGCCGCGCGGCTGCTGGACTGGCTCAAGGCGCTGCAAGCGCAGCAGGCCGAGCTCCGCCAGTACGAGTACAGCCCACTCGTGCAGATCCAGGGCTGGAGCGACGTGCCCCGTGGGCAGCCGCTCTTCGAGAGCCTGCTGGTCTTCGAGAACTATCCGGCGACAACCGCAGGCGGTGGCGATGGCGCTCGTCCTAGCGTTGTGATGGCGAACCTCTACAGCGATGAGCAGAGTAAATATCCGCTGAACGTGATCGTCGCTCCTGGGAAGACTGTAGCCCTGCGCGTCACATACGATCGGCGGCGCTTCGAGCCGGAGACGATCGCGCGGCTGCTGGCGCATCTCCAGCGCTTGCTCGCACAGTTCGCCGCCCAGCCCACCCAGCCGCTCGCCGCGCTGACCCTGCTCGCCCCCGCCGAGCGGCTGCACTGGCTCCACGCCTGGCACGCCCCCGCCGTGCCCGTGCCCGCCGCTGGTACCCTGCCCCACCTGATCGAAGCGCAGGCCGCCCGTACCCCCGATGCCCTGGCCGTGACGCTGGCCGACACGCAGCTCACCTATGCCGCGCTCAACGCGCGCGCCAACCAGCTCGCCCATGCCCTCCGCGCGCGCGGTGTCGGCCCTGACACCCGCGTCGGCCTCTGCCTTGAGCGCTCCCTTGATCTCGTCGTCGCGCTGCTGGCCGTGCTCAAGGCGGGCGGCGCCTACGTCCCGCTCGACCCGACCTATCCCGCCGAGTTGCTCGGCTTGATGCTCCGCGATGCCCAGGTCGCCCTCCTACTGACGCATGCCGCCCTACGGCCTGCACTACCCGGCCAGGCTGCCGCCGTGCTGTGTCTCGATACCGCCGCTGAGCTGCTCGACCACCAGCCGACCCACAATCTGCCCGCCGTCGATCCCGATCACCTCGCCTACGTGATCTACACCTCCGGCTCGACTGGCACCCCCAAGGGCGTGCTCGTCGCCCAGCGCGGCCTCGTCAACATGACGCTGGCCCAGCAGCACGCCTTTGCCGTCACGCCTCACAGCCGTGTGCTCCAGTTCGCCTCGATCAGCTTCGATGCCTCGATCTCCGAGATCGCCATGGCCCTCGGTGCGGGCGCTACCCTGGAGCTGCTCCCCGGCGACCGTCCGCTGGTCGGCGCCGAGCTGGCCGCCTTCCTGGCCCAGCGCGCCATTACCCATGTCACGCTGCCGCCCTCGACCCTTGCCACGCTGCCGGAGCACCCGCTGCCCAGGCTGGAGACACTGATCGTCGCGGGCGAGGCCTGTTCTGCCGAGCTGGTGCGCCGCTGGGCACCGGGCCGCCGCTTCTGCAACGCCTACGGCCCAACCGAAGCCACTGTCTGCGCCTCGATCGCCGCGTGTCAGCCTGACGACGCAGCGCCGCCGCCGCTGGGACGTCCGATCGCCAACACGCAGCTCTATCTGCTCGATGCCCAGGGGGAGCCGGTGCCGCCCGGCGTGGTCGGTGAGCTGTACCTCGGCGGTATCGGCCTCGCGCGCGGCTACCATCACCGCCCCGACCTCACCGCCGAGCGCTTCCTGCCCAATCCCTTC
>DASUTC010000018.1 GCA_036374795.1 Herpetosiphonaceae bacterium | reverse complement strand
TTCGCTCCTGCTCCGGCGCTTTCTTGAGCGTCGGCTCCAGCGTCTCTTGCTCCCACCGCTCCTGCGCTGCCATAAACGCCTCGGGCTGGCCGTCACCGTCGAACATCGTTGTTCTCCTCATAAAAAATCAGCAGGCTTTTTGGGCCGTTGTATCATCTTAGGTGTATCACACGAATTATAGCATGCCGTCGAAGTCGGCTCCCGCACCGCCGCGCCCGCAGCGATCGTGCCCGCAAGCGTTGTGCTATCATAACCTTAGGCGCTACCAACCGACGAGGAGCAGATATGCACACACGCGAACAAATCCGGCTGACCGATCTGGCTTCGTGCGCCGGTTGAGCATCCAAGATGGGGCCGGGTGCCCTATCGAGCGTGCTGGCGGCGCTGCAACTGCCTGCCCATCCCGATCTGCTGATCGGCCTGGACATCAGCGACGACGCGGCGGTCTATCGGCTCAACGACACCACAACGATCGTCCAGACCGTCGATTTCTTCCCGCCGATCGTCGACGACGCCTACACTTACGGCGCGATCGCCGCCGCGAATGCGCTCAGCGATGTCTATGCGATGGGCGGTCGTCCGCTGATGGCGCTGGTCATCGCCGCGTTCCCCGACGATCTGCCGCACGATCTGATCCTGGCGATCTTGCAGGGCGGCGCGGATAAAGTCGCCGAGGCAGGCGCGGTGATCGCGGGCGGGCATACCGTAGTCGATCGCGAGCCGAAGTACGGCCTGTGCGTCACGGGGCTGATCGAGCCGGGCAAGGTGACGCCCAAGGCCGGAGCGCAGCCGGGCGATGTGCTGCTGCTGACCAAGCCGCTGGGCACGGGCGTGATCACCACGGCGCTCAAGCGCGGCGTGGGACAGCCAGAGCATCTGGATGCTGCCGTCGCCAGTATGCTGCGCCTGAACCGACTGGCCGCCGAGATCGCGCAGACGGTCACGGTCCACAGCGCCACCGACATTACCGGCTTCGGGCTGCTGGGCCACGCCGCCGAGATCGCGCGCAACAGCAACGTCGGTCTGCGCTTCAGCGCCGAGGCGCTGCCGCTGCTGCCGGGAGCGCTGGACTACGCCAGGCAGCAGATCGTGCCGGGCGGCCTTGGGCGTAACCGGCAATTCTTGGAGCAGGACGGCTACGTCTCATGCGGCGCGGCGGTCGATGCGGCCCGTCAACTGCTGATGTTCGATCCGCAGACCTCCGGTGGCCTGCTGCTCGCGCTGCCGCCCCCCGACGCCGCGCGCTTGGAGCAGCGCTACGCCGAGGCGGGGCAGCCGTGCTGGCCCATTGGCGAGGTCGTGGCAGGGCAAGGCATCGAGGTAGTGTAGGGCAATCACAAAGAGGCAGCGCTGCTGCCTCTTTCGTACATCCTGCCGAAGATGATCGAGTCTAGTCGGAGGTGGTGTGCTTGGGCGGCCAGCCCAGCACCAGCGGCCCCGCAATCGCGCCCATAATGATGCCCCAGATCGCGCCCTCGATATACTCGCTGGTCATCGTCGCCAGCATCATGCACAGCACCATGCCGATCACCGCGCCGATCGCCATGCGCCGGAGCAGCGTCGCGCCGGGCTGCGCATCATCCTCAATCGGCGCGCTGACCTTGGCAGCGACAGCGGGCCTGGCGGCGGGAGCAGCGGGCTTCGCCGCCGGAGCCGCCGACGCTGCGGGCCTCGCCGCAGGAGCAGCGGTCGTTGCCGGAGCGGTCGTCACCACAGCGGGTGCCGCGCCAGCCGCAGCCTGCTTGGCGGCATTCGCGGCGCGGATCGCCTCAAGCTTGGCCTTCTTCTCGTCGGACATATTCGCGCCAGCCGCAGCCGGAGCGACGCTGGTCTGAGCCGGAGCCGATGTTGTCGCAGCCGCTACGGGTGCTGCCGCCGATTCTGCGCCGCCCTCCGCCTCTTGCTTGGCGCGGTTGGCGGCGCGGATCGCTTCGAGCCGGGCCTTCTTGTCGTCTGCATCTGCCATATGACTACCTCGGTGAGATTCTTACAAAAGAACACATGCGCTCATGGTACGCACAGTATAGAGCCGATTCGATTTCGCGCAACAGGCCCTGACCCGATCGCGCGTTACTGCCTGGATCGTAGCCTGTTACAACTGCGCCGCGAGGCTGCCCAGCACGTGGCGGGCGATCACCATGCGCTGAATCTCGCTGGTACCCTCGCCGATCGTCAGCAGCCGCGTGTCGCGGTACAGCCGCTCGACCGGAAACTCCGCCGAGTAGCCGTAGCCGCCGAGCACCTGGATCGCGTCGCGGCAGATCTTCTCCGAGGCTTCGGTCGCGTACAGCTTGGCAATCGCCGCCTCCCTGGAGAAGGGCTTGCCCAGATCTTTGATCCAGGCCGCCTTGTACACCAGCAAGCGCGATGCCTCCAGTCCCACAGCCATATCGGCGATCATGTTCGACACCGACTGGTACGCGCCGATCGGACGCCCAAAAGACTCGCGCTCCTGGGCATAGCGCACCGCCGCCTCGTACGCCGCCTGCGCCAGCCCGATCGCCATCGCGCCGATCGTGATCCGACCGCCGTCGAGGATCTGGAGGAACTGCGAGTAGCCCCGCCCGCGCTCGCCGAGCAGGTTTTCCTTGGGCACGCGCACATCGTTGAGGAAGACCGCCGTGCTCATCGAGCCGTGCAGGCCCATCTTGTGCTCGTGCTTGCCGAAGCTCAGGCCATCCACGCCCCTGGGCACGATGAACGCCGAAATGCCCTTGCGGCCCTTGTCCTTCTCCGAAACCGCCGTGACGATGATGTGACCGGCGAGCGGCGCGTTGGTGATCCACATCTTCTCGCCGTTGATCACCCACTCGTCGCCCTCAAGCCGCGCCGTGGTGCGCGTCGCGCCCGCGTCGGAGCCAGCGTGCGGCTCCGTCAGGCCAAACGCGGCCAGATACTCGCCTTTGGCCGCCGGAACCAGAAACTTCTCTTTCTGCGCCTCGGTGCCGAAGAGCAGGATCGGCATCGAGCCAAGGCCAATATGCGCCAGATACGCCAGCGCCGTCGAGCCATCGCCCCGCGCGATCTCCTCGACCGCCAGCGCGACGCTGACGCCATCCGCGCCCGCGCCGCCGTACTCTTCGGGAAACGGCAGCCCCAGCAGGCCAAGCTCGGCCATCTGCTTGAATATATCGTGCGGAAACTCGCCCGTCCGATCGATCTCTGCCGATCGCGGCGCGATCTCTTTCTGGGCAAAATCACGAACCGTCTGGCGGATAAACTGTTGTTCTTCGGTCAGTTCAAAATTCACGGGTGCTCCTCCTCGTCGAGGATCTAGGGTTGGTGAGTCGAAGATCTAGCGTTTGTGATAAGTATAGCATACGCTGCGGCAGGGGCCGGGGAAGCAAGCAACCAAGCGATCAAAGGATCAAAGGAAACAGAAGGTTAGGCATGTGCTTTTTGTTCTTCAAAAAAGATCATCGACATCTTCCAGCACCTTGCTGTAGTCCTTCTTGATCGCCGCTTTGGGCGCGACCGCAGCGTAGAACGATTCGTCATAGGGCCGCGTGCGAATCACCACCGGCATCGGCACGGCGTGGCCCAGGATCATCGCCTGCTGGCGCGTATCCAGGCTGGCAAGCACCGAGCGCAGCCGCGCCGCGCCGCCGACGCCGGTAAAGACCGCGTCGATGTCGCGCTCGTCGTTGAGCAGCGCCGTGATCCGCGAGCCGAGCTGCGACATCACCTCGTTGTCGATCGCGCTGGGTCGCTGATCGACGACCAGCAGCGTGACGCTGTACTTGCGCAGCTCGCGGGCGATCGTGCCGAAGATCGTCTGTCGCGCCGCCTGGGGATTGAGGAACTTGTGCGCCTCCTCGACGGTGATCACCAGCGGGCGGGGCCGATCGCTCTCGCGCTTGGATTGAAGGTACTTCTCGGTCTGCTCGACCCACTTCTGGTGGATGCGCCGCGTGATGATGTTGGCGACCAGCATATAGGCCAGCGTCGAGTTGTGCTGCCCGAACTCCAGCACCACGTGATGACCGGCGATCAGCGCGTTGAGAATACCGTCGATCGACGAGACTGGCGCTTTCTCGCGCACAAAGCAGAGCCGCGCCACCTGCTCCAGCTTGCGCTTGAGCGCCGCCAGCGAGCCGCCGTGCGCGCCGCTGTTCTTGGCAAACTCCTCAAGCTGGGCCGAGTCCATAGCCCGCAGCCGCTCGAACCAGCTTTTGCCGAAATGATCGACCAGCAGATACGACGACTCGGCGGCGGTCGCCGTCAGGTTTAGCTCGTCTTGCAGCAGGATCACGTCTTCCACGTCGATCTGATCGAGGCCGATCACGACCTCGCTATCGATCGCGACGCCGCGCTGCCGCGACGACTTGGGATCGAGCGAGTAGACGAGCACCTGATGGCCGAAGAGCTGGCGCAGCCCTTTGACAAACACGCCATCCTCGGATTTCGAGTCCCAGCCGTACTCGGAGTGCATATCGAAGATCAGCGTGCTGGCCGCGCCGGTCTTGATCACGCCGCAGAGCAGCAGCCGCGTCAAAAACGATTTGCCGGTGCCCGACTTGCCGAAGACGCCGTTTGAGCGCTCCACCAGCCGTCCCAGGTCCAGGCAGACCGGAATATCCATATCGAGCGGCATGCCCATCTGAAACTTCGTGCCGCCCTCCGCGCCGAAGACCTGCGCGAAATCGCTCTCGTCGGCGGTGTAGACCGGCGCGAAGTGGCGCGGCACCGTGCGCACGGGACGCAGCCCTTCGAGCGCATCGACCATCAGCATCGGCGCGACGTTGAAGGTGCCGTAGGTGGTGGTGCCGCCGAGCACCTGCCGCAGAAAGTCGTCGTCGTCGGGCGGCGGATCGGCCAGCACGTCGCGGTTGGCGGCGTCCAGCTTGACATCGCTGATCATCGAGAAGAACTGATGCCGATCGCCCTGGATCACCACAAACTGCCCGACGCGCAGATCCTCGATCAGGCACGCGGGGTCGAGGCGCACCGTCAGGCCCTCCGTCAGCGAGCCCGCGACAACGGTTCCAAGTTTATCTCTGGCTGGTAGGCGCATCATAGTCGGATTCCTGCTAGCTGGGGCATGGCCCTCACCGCGCGGATGAGGGCTTGCAACATACGCACGCAAGCATACCATACTCCGGCTGCCGGGGTCTAAAGCAGGCTGGAGGTATGACAGGGGAACATACGTTTGACATAAGCCAGAGTTTGCGCTACCATCCCGGCTCAGGATTATTGAAACCGCACATGGAGCCGCCCGATTATGCGCGACCAGCTTGATCAGTTTCTGGCACATCTAGCTAGCGAACGCAAGCTTTCAGCCAATACAACCTCAGCGTACCGCACCGATCTGGAACAATTCAGCGAGTTTATCATCGAGCGCGGCCATGACTCATGGCAGAGCCTGGGCCGCGAGGACGTGATTGCCTTCCTGATCTTCTTGAAAGAACGGCGCTACGCCACGTCAACGCTTGCCCGACGTACCGCAGCCGTCAAATCGTTCTGCGATTTCCTGGTTCGCGAGAACGCTATCGCCGCCGATCCCACGGTCGACCTCGACTCGCCGCGTGTCGATCGCACGCCGCCACAGGCAATCTCGGTCGTTCAGGTGGACGAGCTGCTTGAACTGCCGCTACGCGCGTCCGGCCCTGAGGCGCTGCGCGACAAGGCGATGCTGGAGCTGCTCTACTCCACCGGCATGCGTGTCTCGGAGCTTGTCGCCCTCGATCTGAAGGATGTCAACCTTGAGGCCGAGTGCGTGCGATGCAGCGGGCGCAACAAGGAGCGCCAGCTGCCGATCAGCCCGTCGACCGTGACGGCGCTTGAAGAGTATCTCGATATTGCGCGTCCACAGCTTGCGCGGGGCAGCCGCCACGTCGATAGCGCGCTCTTCCTGAACCATCGCGGCAAGCGCCTGACCCGGCAGGGCTTCTGGCTGATCCTCAAGCGCTACGCCAAAGACCTGGGCATTCACGACCTGACGCCGCACACGCTGCGCCACTCCTTCGCGACGCATATGCTGGCAAATGGCGCGGACCTGCGCTCGGTGCAGCAGTTGCTCGGCCACGCCTCGATCTCGACCACCCAGATCTACCAGCAGGTGGGCCAGACGCCCACCAAGCGCCAGGCAGTTGGCGTCAAAGACTAGGCTGAATCGGCCCAAAACCCGCAAAAGCCCCTTGTCACCGCGCGGCGCGTATGCTATCCTTTGGCTTCGCGGCGATGAAGCAGAGGAGTACCCGCTCAGGCGCGCGCAGAGAACCGGCGGACGGTGCGAGCCGGTGGTGTGAGAGCGGGGAATGGCGCTGTGGAGCCAGGGCCTTGGACGAGAGGCGTGTGTGCGCTGATGCGCTGCATACGCAACTGGGGTGGAACCGCGGTAGCAGAAACTATCGTCCCCAGGCGGCAATTGCACTGCTGCCTGGGGATCGTTGATTCCTGGCAGCCGAATCAAGGAGGCCACTATGCCTGCTCGGACGATGGATCAGATTGTCTCGTTATGTAAACGTCGAGGCTTTATCTTCCCTGGCTCGGCGCTCTACGGCGGCTTGCAGGGCACCTACGACTACGGCCCGCTCGGTGTTGAGCTGAAGAACAATCTCAAGATGGCCTGGTGGCGCGCCAACGTGTGGGAGCGCGACGACATGGAGGGGCTGGACGCGGCGATCCTGATGAACAAGCTCGTCTGGCGCTACTCCGGCCACGAAGAAACCTTCGTCGATCCGATGGTCGATTGCCGCGAGTGCAAGATGCGCTGGCGGGCCGACCACATCCGGGGCACATGCCCGAACTGCGGATCGACCGATCTGACCGAGCCGCGTCCGTTCAACATGATGTTCAAAACGCAGGTCGGGCCGATCGCCGATGACGACTCGTTCGCCTACCTGCGGCCTGAAACCGCGCAGGGCATCTTCGTCAACTTCAAGAGCGTGCTCGACACGACCAATCGCAAGCTGCCCTTTGGCATCGCCCAGATGGGTAAGGCGTTCCGTAACGAGATCACGCCGCGCAACTTCATCTTCCGTGTGCGCGAGTTCGAGCAGATGGAGATCGAGTTCTTCGTCAAGCCGGGCGAGGACGAGGCGTGGCACGAGCGCTGGCTTCAGGATCGCCTGAGCTGGTGGGAGAGCGTGGGCGTCTCGCGCGAGAACCTGAGCGTCTACGACGTGCCGCGCGACGAGCTGGCGCACTACTCCAAGCGCACGTACGATCTGTTCTACAAGTTCCCGTCGATCGGCGCGGAGGAGCTGGAGGGCATCGCCAACCGCACCGACTTCGACCTTGGCTCGCACACCAAGGACCAGGAGAAGCTCAACCTCACGGCGCGCGTCAACGCCAACCCCGACAGCACCGAGCGGCTGACCTTCTTCGATCAGGAGTCGAAGCAGCATATCGTGCCGTTCGTGATCGAGCCGTCGGCAGGCGTGGACCGGGGCGTGCTCGCGGTGCTCTGCGACGCCTACGCCGAGGAGCAGGTCAAGCCGGTGCCCGCCGAGCGGCTTCAACCGATCGGCGAGGCGCTGCAAGCGTTTCTCAAGTCGGTGGGGCGCAACGAGAAGCTCAACCCGGCGCACAAAGCGGCGATCGTCGAGGCGGGCGAGCGCATCTGGGCCGATCTGGAGCGCAACCTTGCCAGCGTCGGCGCGCTGCTGGGCATGCCCGGCGCGGAGACGATCGAGGTGGCACGCAAGCTGCGCGGCCAGGCCGAGCCGGTGACGGACGAGTTCTACCGCACTGTGCTGCATCTGAAGCCCGCGCTCGCGCCGATCAAAGTCGCGGTGCTGCCGCTCAAGAAGAACAACGAGCAGATCGTTGCGACGGCCAAGCGCATTCGTGCCCTGTTGCAGCGCAGCGGCAACATGCGCACCGTCTACGACGATACCGCCGCGATCGGCAAGCTCTACCGCCGCCAGGACGAGATCGGCACGCCCTTCTGCATCACGGTCGACTTCGACACCCTGGGCGAGGGCAAAGACCCCGCGCTGACCGATACCGTGACCGTCCGTGACCGCGACAGCATGGCCCAGGAGCGCGTGCCGATCGCCGAGCTGCAAGATTACCTTGAGGAGCGGCTGCGCTGATCGCGTTCAGACAGACGCAAGACACGCAGCCCACCTCCGATGATCGCAGGGCACGGCATCGTGCCCTGCCTCGCCGCAAAACACCCCTCTCAGAATCATGAAAACACACACCATCACAAGCCATGTCGCCGATCAGCTCGCGGCCCTTGAGGCATCCAGCCTCAGGCGACGCCGCTTGCTCAAGCCGCTGCTGTGGCTGTTGGTCATCCTCACGATCGGCGCGGTGCTCTACTTTGGGCTGCGCGGCCAGTTCCAATCGGCGCTGCTGCTGGGCGGGGGCGGCCTGCTGGCGCTGCTCCTGCTGGGCGTGGCCGCGATTGCCGGGCCGAGCGAGCGAGATGTCGCGATCAAACGCTCCGGCGCGGCGGGCGAGTCCGTCTTGCCGCACCTGCTGCGCTCGCTCCCCGACAGCTACACGCTGCTCAACGGCGTGCCGGTGCCAGGCTCGCGCGCCGACATCGACCATGTGCTGGTGGGGCCGTCCGGCATCTGGGCGATCGAGGCCAAACATCATGTCGGCATGGTGCAGTGCGTCGGCGATGCCTGGGGCTATACCCGGATGGGTCGCGGCGGCGTGCCGCAGGAAGGCCATATCGGCAGCCCGTCGCAGCAGGCCCGACGCGCGGCAGACGCGCTTGAGCGCTATCTGCGTTCCGGCTCGCGCGGCAGGAGCGACCTCCACGTTGAGCCGCTGGTCGTCTTTACCCACCCGCAGGTTGATCTCAGCCTGGAAGCGCCGACGCTAACCGTGCTTCAGGCCGCCGACGTGACCGCCTTTATCACCCGGCAGCCGCGCCGCCTTTCGGCAGCCGCAAGCGCTCAGATCGTCGCCAAGCTGTGTCGGCTTCGACCGACCGAGCGCTGAATGCCTGGCGTACGCTTAGGGGGGCGTGGCTGGAACTCGCAGCTTGCAAAGAGCTGGATAGCCTTGGGTCGCTAGCGCACTTTGAGCAGGCCACGAATCCAGGCATCGTGCTCCAGGTAGTGCTCATAGGTATTACGCATGATCCAGCTAATCACGGCGTCGTCGTCAAGCAGCGCATCGGCAGGCGGATGGTGCGCGCCAGGCATGAGCAGATCGACATCCGATAGCACCGCGAGCGCGACGACCAGCGCTTGATGCGACTCTCGAAAATCCCTGAGCACCTCGTCCAGAGGCCGCTGCCTGTTGTGCTCGTAGGCGGCAGCATGCATCTCGGCATGATCCACGGTCGCCGTTGTCGTCTCGTCCGGCGCGCTCGCCTGCTGCCGATCGCAGTGCCGGAGCAGCGCAAGCAGCGATTGTTCCCAAAACGTGAGATGCGCAAGATGGTCTTTGATCGACCAGTCCTGCCCATCGCGCGGCATCGTCAGTTGGTCCTCGCTCAGCCCGGCGATCGTCTGCTCAAGCTGCGACCAGGCATCTTTGATCCGGCTCAGCAGCTCGGCCTTGCTCTCCGGCACGGCTCGCTCCTCATCCGGCCCAGCGTTTTGGCTCATACGTTCTCCACAAATATGCTCAGCCTACGAGCGAGTATAGCAAACGAGGTGCGCAGCGCCAAGCGCGAAAGCCTGCTCCAGGCAGCTTACTCGACCGGCACCGGCACGCGCTCGACGATCTGCCGCACCACGCTGGCGGCGGAGCGTCCGCGCAGCCGCGCTTCTGGATGCAAGATCAGACGGTGGCTGAGCGCCGGAACCGTCATCCGCTTCACATCGTCGGGGAGCACCCAGGCGCGGCCTTGCAGCGCGGCATACGCCTGGCTGGTACGATACAGCGCCAGCGAGCCGCGCGGACTCGCGCCCAGCTCCAGCTCGTCGGCCCCGCGCGTGGCACGCACGATCGCGATCATATACTGGCGCACCACATCGGCAACCTGCACCTGACCGACCGCCGCCTGTAGCGCGCGCAGCTCCTCGGCACCGGCGACGGCGCTCAGCTCGATCGGCGGATTGACCACGCCATGCCGCAGCACGATCGCGTCTTCTTCCTCGGCGCTGGGATAGCCCATGTCGAGCTTCAGCAAAAAGCGGTCGAGCTGTGCCTCCGGCAGCGGAAAGGTGCCCTCCAGCTCCACCGGATTTTGCGTCGCGACGACCAAAAACGGGCGGGGCAGCGCATGCGTCTCGCCGTCGATCGTCACCGTGTGCTCCTGCATCGCCTCCAGCAGCGCCGATTGCGTCCGTGGCGTCGCGCGGTTGATCTCGTCGGCGAGGATGATCTGGCCGAAGATCGGGCCGGGCCGAAACACAAAATCGGCCAGCTTTTGATTGAAATAGGACAATCCCGTGACATCGGTAGGCAGCAGATCGGGCGTGAACTGAATCCGGCGAAACTCACAGTTGAGCGACTGAGCCAGCGCCCGTGCGAGCGTGGTCTTGCCGGTGCCGGGCACGTCCTCCAGCAGCACATGGCCCTCGCACAGCAGCGCCACCAGCAGCAGCTCCACGATATCCACCTTGCCGACGATCACCTGGCCGATCCGGCGCTGAATCCGCCCGCAGACTTCCTGCACCGTCCGCACATCATCTGAAATATCCTGCACCTTGTGCTCCTTGATGCGTTCGCTACATCCGCAAGTCTAGCATAGTTTACGAGAGCAGCGCCCGGTCAAAACCATCGCAGCGCGGAGTGTTTGCGGGTATGCCCAGGCAGAGCGCCGCGCAGCCGCAAGAACTCGCGGCAGATTTGACCGATCCGGGGTACTATTATTGTAGGATGGCATATGCATTGCTGTTATAATAGCGTGTAGTAGCCCACTCACGGCATCTTTTCTGCTTATATAAAGAAGATCGTATGAGGAGTGAACAGCCAATGATGGATATGTCGATGGGTATGCAGATGGCACCGCAGATGCAAATGAAGGCGTCACCTGCGCTCATCGCATTGAACAACATGTTGATTCTTTCGACGCTGGAACTGCAACAGATGATCCAGCAGGAGTTGGAAGAAAACCCGGCGCTTGAGCTGACCGAATCGCAGGAAGATCTGTGCCAGCGCTGTGGTCGTCCGTTCACGGGCACCACCTGCATGTACTGCTTGCAAGAAGATCTGCGCACGATGGAGGCCGAGCGCGACCATTATACCGGCCCTAGCGAAGACGAAGAGTTCGATCCGCTGATGCTTGTGGCCGCGCCGCCATCGTTGGGCGAGACGTTACTCCGCGATCTGCGTGCCAGCCTGCCGCACGAAGATCATTTTATCGGCGAGTACCTGATCGGCAGCCTGGACGATCAAGGCTATCTGGAAGGCTCCCTGGAAGACATCGCCGCCACGCTATCGGTCGATGTCGATCGCGTGGAGCAGGTGCTGCTCAAGTTGCAGGAGGTCGGCCCGGTCGGCGTCGGCTCGCGCGACGTACCCGAATGTTTGCTGCTGCAACTGCGCCGCCTTCAGCAGGAGGGCGTCACGCATCCCTACGTCGAGCAGATCATCCGCGAGCACTGGATCGACCTGGGAGAGCATCGCTACGGCGCGATCGCGCAGGCGCTCGGCATCAGCTACGATCAGGTCGTCGAGGCGCGCGATTTTATCCGCAAGTACCTGCGGCCCTACCCGCTGGAGCGCGGCAACAGCGACGGCACGCTCAGCCCCACCCAGACGACGTATCTCACGCCCGATGTGATCATCCGCGAGGAAGAAGGCAAGCTGGTCGCGGAAGTGATCGAGAGCCAGCGCTACTTCCTGCGGCTCAATCCGCTGTACCAGGAGCTATCGCGGCAGGCGGCGCGCGGCAACGAGGCCGGTGTCACCTCGGAGGAAAAGGAGCACCTGACACAGTTCGTCGGACGCGCCCAGTTGTTTCTGACGAATCTCAGGCAGCGGCGCGAGACGATCCGGCGCATCGCCAACTACCTGATCGAGCGGCAGGAGCCATTCCTACGGCATGGCGTGCGCTATCTGGAGCCGCTCACCCGCGCGGAGGTCGCCAGCGCGATCGGCGTGCATGAGTCGACGGTCAGCCGCGCCACGGCCAACAAGCACGTGCAGTTGCCGTCGCACGAGGTAATCCCTTTCAGCCACTTCTTCACCGCCTCGCTGAGCGTGAAAGACGTGCTGCTGGAGCTGGTCAACAAGGAAGATCGCCCGCTCACCGATCAGGAGCTGGTCGAGATGCTGCGGCAGCGCGGCTTCGATGTGGCACGCCGGACCGTCGCCAAGTATCGCAATCAGCTCAAGATCTTACCCTCCACCTTACGCTAGCGCAGAATCGACGTACCTTTTCGGGAAAGCGTTCATCTGATTCTGCCTCAGAAAGGGAACTCTTTGGAGGACACGCACTGCCCAGAGGGCACCCGCCCCGGCCTGTAGACGCGCTAGACGGTACGGACCCTCGCCCCGCTGCGATCTCTGGCTGCGGCCAGGCGAGCCGGGGTGCGGGTGTACGCCGGGTAGCATAGCTTTTGGTAGAAACATGATCCGACAGAACATCGGGGCGCTGCTGATAGGCGTGCTGGAAGGGGCGCTGGCGGCGCGGCTGATTGCCCTGCTCTTTGCCGCGCGGCCCGACAATCCGGCGATCGGCCTGCTGCTGGCGCTGACCGCGCCGCTGACGGCTCCGTTTCGCATCCTCGATCGCCTGGCGGAACAGCCACCGTTCGGCGCGCGATTGGAGCTGGCGACGCTGGCGGTGATGGCGCTGGTGCTCGGCGTTGCCATCGTCGGGCAGTGGGTATACATGCAGCCGCACGACCAGCGGACGGAGTAATGATGGACGATGGACTACGCACATTCGGGCAGGTGTTGATCAGCGTGATGCTGATCGCGCTGGTGCTGGGCAGCCTGCTGCTGGCGCTGATCTACCGCAGCCTGCGGCGCATCGACGTGCCGCCCAACGCCGACTTTTTCACCACCGTTCGGGCGGTGCCGCTGAGCCTGGTCGTGGCGCTGGATCTGCTCGACCTGGGGCTGGACGTGCTGGCGACGCCGATCGTGTGGGTCATTCTGAGCCGCTTCCGGCTGCAAGCGCTGCGCAACGTCGCGGCGGTCGAGGCGCTGATCCCGTTTACGCAGCCGATCCCGACGCTGACGGTCGCCTGGTTTGCGGCGCGGGCGCTCAACCTGGGCCAGCCGCCGCGCTTTGCCGATCGACGGGTCATCGAGACTGAGGAGATCAGTCCGGGCGAGTATGTTTCCCGGTCTGGGAGGCGCTAGCTTATGGATACGCTGATTGGATTGCTGATTCTGCTGGTGATCGCCGGGATCTGCGGCGTGATCGCCGAGTGGATCGTCGGCTTCAGCCCCGGCGGCTTTATCGTGTCGATCATCGTCGGGCTGATCGGCGCGTACCTTGGCGGCTGGCTGGCAGGTCGGCTTGGGCTGCCGCCGATCTTGAGCGTCGCGGCGCTGCTGCCGAATATCAACGCCGCGCTCTCGTTCGACATCGTCTGGGCGATCCTCGGCTCGATCCTGCTGCTGCTGATCATCAGCCTCGTGCGCGGCAGCGGGCGGCGGCGCAGGTATCGATAGAGCAATGCAGACCTGCGTTATCCTCAACCCCAACGCCGGATCGGCGCAGGACGTGACGGCGCTCGAGGCGGCGATCGAGCGGCTCGACGGAGCGGTGCTGCGGGCTACAGAGCAGCCCGGCGATGGGCAGCAGATCGTGCGTGAGGCGCTGGCGGAAGGCTGCGGTCTGATCGTGGCGGCTGGCGGCGACGGCACGATCAACGAGGTCGTCAACGGCCTGGCCGGGCATTTCGAGGGCGTCCAGCTTGGCGTGATCCCGGTCGGCACCGGCAACGATTTTGCCCGCTCGATCGACGTGCCCACCGAGATCGAGGCGGCGGTCGAGCTGCTGCGACGGCGGCAGACTCGCCTGGTGGACGTGGTGCGGGTGTCAAGCGACAGCACGCGCTATTTCATCAACGTCTCGGCAGGCGGCTTCAGTGGCCTGGTCGACGAGAAGCTCACCGATGCGATGAAGCGCTCCTGGGGGCCGCTGGCCTATCTCCGGTCGGCGGCAATGGCGCTGCCCGATCTGACCAACTACCATACGCTGATCACCTTTGACGACGAAGAGCGGCACGAGATCCAGACCTACAACATCGTGATCGCCAATGCGCGCTACGTCGCGGGCGGCATCCCGATCGCGCCGCGAGCCAAGCTCGACGACGGCCTGGTCGATGTGCTGGTGGTGCCCACCGCGTCGATGCCGCAGCTTGCGCTGCTGGTGCCGCAAATCCTCCTCGGCCAGCATCTTGACAACGAGCTGATCGTCTTCCGGCGCGCGCGCAAAGTGCGGGTCGAAGCGCGGCCCGGCATGTGGTTCAACGCCGACGGCGAGCTTGTGGGGAACGAGCCCGCCACCTTTGAAGTCATACCCCGCGCGCTCCAGGTCGTCGTCGGGCCGGAGGCCTAGCGTGCCCTGAGGCGGGGAACGAAAGAATCAAGAACCCGGTGTCCTTTGGGCATGGCACCCCGGCACCCGGCGCACCAAGCACAAACGTCCAACTTGCCTGTTCGCTTGTTCCCTTGATCGCTTGTTCCCTTGTTTCCGTTTCCGCGACCCCTGAATTTGAAGCCTGGAACTTGGAACCGGCGGTACACAACCTGCTTGAATCGGCAGCAGCGCTGCATCAAACGGAAGCAGGAGGTTCCATGACAGAGCGAGATCAACCTATTCCCCCCGGACATACACCGCAGCATCGCCCGGAGCAGGAGCCGCGTCCCGACCCAACGCCCGAACAGGACGAGGGCCACAGTACGGAGTTTCTGAAGCAGCTCGCGGGCAGCCATACCGATGGAACGGCCTATATCGACGCCGAAGATGTCGATCGGCTCGAAGGCATCAGCATGACCGATGTCTACGAGGGCGATACCGATGTCAACCAGGAGCTTGTCGAGGGCGAGGCCGAACGCTTCGATCTGCTGGTGGAGCGCGAGCTGCGCGAGGGCGAAACCGACGACGTGATGGAGGCGGTCGAGGAAGGGCTGACGTACGTGCCGCCGATCGATCCGCCGATCACCTTCGACCACGATAATCCTGAGTCGATCGCGGTGGCGACGGGCACCGACATCAGCGCGCGCGACCCCCAGTTTGCCGAGAGCGGCCTCGACACCGCGCACATGGGCGACGACGATATGGAAGCCCTGGTGCGGCGCTCGCTGCGCGACGATAGCGCTACGTCGCACCTTGCGGATCGGCTGAGCCTCGCCGTGATCAACGGCCTGGTGATCATCCGGGGCGAGATCGACGACATCGACGACAGCGATAATATCATCGGCGTCGTCAGCGATATACCCGGCGTGCAAGAGGTGCGCGACCAGACGGTGGTGCGCGGCCTGTAGGAGCAGGCGCTCAACCCGCGATCCGCCATCACCTCACGATCAGGCCCTCACCCCGTCTCGTAAAACTCGACGCCCCTCTCCCAGCGCAATGGGAGAGGGGTTAGCGGTGAGGCCGGACGGCTACTCGACGCCGACCGCAGTCCACGCCTGCGCCGTCGCGGCATACTCGACGCTGTCCGCGCCGTAGAGATCCGCCGCCGCGCTCAGACAGGCCGCGCGCACATCGCTGAAGTTGGCGCTGGGGAAGAGATAGGCGGTCAGCGCGCGGTAGAAGATCGCCTCCGCTTTCTGGTGGCCGATGCCGCTCACGCTCAGCCCCGACGTGCGGTTGGTGCCGCCCTGGGCCATGAGATAGAACGCCTGGTTCTGGATGCCGCTGTTGCTGTGGACGCCACAGTTATCATTGTTCGGGTTCGGCTGGCAGGTGCCGGGATAGAACCGGTTGGAGTAGTGGTTGGGATCGCCATCTTCCAGCGGCTCTTCCAGGTTGCGGAATCCTGGCCGAATATCCCGAATGAGCAGAATATCCTCGCCGATAAAATAGTCGGGCTCTCGACCGCCGACGCTGCCGGTGTAGAACTCCACGGCGGTGCCGAAAATATCCGAGAACGACTCGTTGGACGCGCCGGACTCGCCCGCGTAGATCAGATCTGCCGTCTTCTCGGTCAGGCCGTGGGTAATCTCATGTCCGGCGACATCCAGCGCGACCATCGGGCTGAAAAACCGGCCATCGCCGTCGCCGTAGGTCATGCTGCGGCCATTCCAGAAGGCGTTGTTGTAGTTCTTGCCATAGTGGACGCGACTGAGCATCGCGTAGCCGTTGCCGTCGATGCCGCGCCGCCCATAGGTGTTGAGGAAGTAATCCCAGGTCTGGGCCGCGCCAAAGTGCGCATCGACGCCAGCGCTCTGCCGATCGTGGACCGTGCCGTCACCCCACAGGTTATCGCTGTCGCTGAAGAACTTGTGCTTGCCGCCATGCGCATGATCCAGATCGACCGTCTCCATACCGCCGCGCGTATGGTCGCGCAGCTCGTAGCTGCCATCCTCGACCATATCGGCATTGATGCTGACGGAGCCGCTGTAGAGGCTGTTGCCCGTGCCGATCGCGTTGGCGCTATCCATCTGGTTATAGTAGAGCGCGACGCTGGCGTCCTGAGCATTGACGAAGTACTGATGGTTGGCGGTCGCCTCGGTGCCATCCTCGATCCGCAGGCCCACCTGATACGCCAGCACCGCGCCTTCGTCACGCGGCAGCACCAGCAGCCGCGCCGTGGGCGGCTCAGCGAACGAGCCGCTGTAGTCCAGCGCCGCCACCGCCACATCGATCGCCTCTTTGGCCGTCAGGCGCGGCGTGGTGTCGAGCGCCAGGCCAGTGTAGAAGCGCCCGTTGTCGGAGAGGACCGTGCCCCTGGCGTCGAGGTGGGCGATCATCTGGCCGCCGAAGACCGGCAGCCCGCGATGGTACTGGTCGAGCCGGACATGCGTCGCGATGTCGTCGCGGTCGGCACCGCGCAGCCGGAATGTCTCGCGCGCCTGGCCTTTGCGCTCGAAATGCGCCAGACTTCGCTCCAGCGCATGAGTCACCCAGGCAGGCCGCTGCCCGCCCGCCTCACGATACGCGGCTTGCAGCCGTCCACGTCCTTTACCTTGCGCACCTGCAACCGAGGCCGTCGCCACGATCAGGCTGAACATACTGACGAGGGTTGCTAACACGAGCAGGCGGTGACGAATCATAGGACCTCCTTGATACCTGAAGGTTGAGCAATGAAGGATGACGACACGGGACACGTAGCAGCGTTACCTTGAAGTAGACAGGCGCTCAATCGTTACGATACCGGGCAGTGGCGGCAGCGATCAACTCCTTGGCGGTGGTACAGGCACCCAGATGTGACCGGCGATGAGCTGACTTTGGCGGAAATACTGGATTGACTCAGGGCGAGGCACGGAGCCGAGTCATGTGTAGCAGAACTATACCGTGTCGGAAAAGAATTGTAAATACGCAAGATCAGCGCTGGCGATCTTGCGCTCTGTTTATGGGGTGCTGGCGGCGATGAGTGCAGATGCATGTCCGGCTGGTGGGAGATCAGCAGCGCTCGTCCGGCAGCCGCCGATAGTGCCGCATAATCCGCGCCAGCTCATCGGCTGGTAGCTCATACGCCGTCCTGCCATCGGCACCGAGGGTGGTTGTCGCGGCGCAAAGCGCGTTCACGATCGCCTCCTCGGTCGCATCGGCGACCGCCTCGAAAAGCGGCGTCATCGCGTCGTTGGGGAGGCTTCGGACATGCAGCATGTTGTCCGCTGCGGGCGTGCCGAGCGAACGGTTGCCGGTCGCAAAGGCCAGAAATAAATCCCCGCTGCTGTTCTCGCCAACTCCGCCCGTCCGCGCGATGCCGATCGTTGCCCGCTGCGCCAGCCGACGGCACTGGAGCGGCAGCAGCGGCGCGTTGGTCGCGACGATCACAATGATCGATCCGGCACCGGCTGGCGCGTCGAAGCGCGGCACAGGGATCTTCTCTCCGCCCAGCTCGCGCCCGACGGGAACGCCGTCGATCGTCAGCCGGTGCCGCGCTCCATGATTGGCCTGCACCAGCACGCCGACGATCCAGCCGCCGTAGCGCTCCGACAGCACCCGCGATGAGGTGCCGATGCCGCCCTTGAAGCCATGACAGATCATGCCCGTGCCGCCGCCGACATTGCCCTCCGCGACCGGACCCGACGCGGCGGTGTCGAGCGCCTGCCAGACGTGCTCCGGTCGGACGTGCATGCCGTTGATGTCGGAGAGGATGCCGTCGTAGGTTTCGGCGACCACCGGCAGGCTCCAGGTTGTCTCGAAGGCTGCGCCCTGCCGAACCATGTAGCTGATCATCGCGTCGCGCACGACGCCCACGCTGTGTGTGTTGGTCAGAGCGATCGGCGTTGCCAGGAAGCCCGACTCATCGATCCAGAGCACGCCGGTCATCTCGCCGTTGCCGTTCAGGACGTGCGTGCCCGCATAGACTGGATCGGCTCCGACATCGCCCTCATGTGGATACACCACCGTTACGCCGGTTCGCACCGGCCCCTGGCCGACGACGAGCGGACCAGCGCCGGAGATCAGCGTGGTGTGGCCCACGCGCACGCCCGGAACATCGGTGATCGCGTTGTACGGGCCGGGCGAAAAGCGGCCAATCGATAGCTGAAGATCGCGAGCGCGCGGGCGCTCCGCTGGCTGCTCAGGCATGAAACGTTCCTCTGCACGGGGGGTCTGCAATCTGCGAACTATCGGAAACCATCCGCCCATTGATAGGTTGGCGGCTGCGCGACCGACAAGCGCCGAGCGCTAGGGATAGATGCGATACAACTGGCGCGGGAAGGGAATCGTCTCGCGGATATGGCGCGTCCCGGCGATCCAGGCCGTGCAGCGCTCGATGCCCATGCCAAAGCCGGAGTGCGGCACCGTGCCGTAGCGCCGCAGATCGAGATACCACTGGTAGTGCTCAGGGTTGAGGCCATGCTCGCGGATGCGCTGCTCAAGCAGATCGACATCGTGGATGCGCTGCGAGCCGCCGATGATCTCGCCGTAGCCTTCTGGCGCGAGCAGATCGGCGCAGCGCACCACTTCGGGCCGCCCCTCGACCGGCTGCATGTAGAAGGCTTTGACCTCGGTAGGATAGTTGACCACAAAGACCGGCTTGCTGAACTGCGCGGCCAGGAACGTCTCGTGCGGCGAGCCAAAGTCCTCGCCCCACTCGATCGGCGGAAGCGGCTGATCCTCAGGCGGCACGGTCACGCCCTCGCGCGCGGCCTTGTTGATCATCTCGACCGCCTCGTCGTAGCTGATGCGCGGAAACGGCGGCTTCACCTCTTGCAGGGCATCCGTGCTGCGCTCCAGCGTCACCAGATCGTCGCGGCGGCGCTCCAGCACGCGCTGCACGATATAGCTCACAAAGTTCTCTTGCAGCACCATGTTATCATCCTGATCGGCAAACGCCAGCTCCGGCTCGATCATCCAGAACTCGGTCAGGTGCCGCCGCGTTTTGGAGCGCTCAGCACGGAACGTGGGGCCGAAGCAGTAGACCTTGCCGAAGCTGAGCATGCCTGCCTCGACGTAGAGCTGGCCGGTCTGCGCCAGATACGCCTTGCCCAGCTCGAAGTACTCTGTGGAGAACAGATTGGTCGTGCCCTCGGCGGCGACCGGCGTCAAGATCGGCGTGTCGAAGCGGATAAAGCCCTGCTCGTTGAGAAACTCCTGGGCGGCGGCGATCACCTCGGCGCGCACCCGCAGCAGCGCGTGCTGCTTGGCCGAGCGCACCCACAGATGCCGATGGTTCATCAAGAACTCGGTGCCGTGCTCCTTGGGCGTGATCGGATACTCGTTCGCGATCGACTGGACGCGCAGATCTTTGACATCCAGCTCAAAGCCGCTGGGCGCGCGCTCGTCGGCCCGCACGTTGCCCGTGACATACACCGACGACTCCTGCGTCAGCGATTTGGCCGCCGCGAACGCCTCCTCGCTCACATTCTTCTTGAAGACCACGCACTGGATCGTGCCGGTGCCGTCGCGCAGTTGAATAAAGACCAGCTTGCCTTTTTCGGTCTTGTGATAGACCCAGCCCGCCAGCGTCACATCCTGGCCCTCGTGCCGGGCAATCTGCTCGATGTATGTGCTTGGTAAGAGGCTCATATTCCGCAAAACTCCTGTTCCTTGCTCCGAGTTTCAAGTTTCGAGTTTCACATTCCAAGTTTCGAGTTCTCTCCCTTTGTTCTTTGCTCTTTGTTTCGTTGTTCTCCCCTTTGTTCTCGTGTTCCTTCGCCGGGTGCCCTCTGGGCATGGCACCCGCTTTGTTCTCTCACCGGGCTACCGGCGCTCAAAAACTGCCAGATAGGCCGGATGAGGCTTGAGACGCTGCCACAGCCGGGCCGGCCAGAATGGACAGTAGAGCGCATGCAGCGTGCGAAAGCCAGCGTCTTCCAGCAGACGGTTGAACTCCACGCCCGATGGACGATAGACATGCGTCGGATCGCGCTCGTAGGTGCGGGCGTAGATCCAGCGGTTGAGCGCGTTGTTGATCGTGGGCAGATGCGCGACGAAGATGCCGCCGGGCCGGACCGCTTTGGCGATACCCTCGGCTGCGGCGCGTGGATCGGAGAGATGCTCCATCACGTTCACCGCGATCAGCACGTCGAACCGGAGACGAAACGGAATGCCCTGCTGGAGATCGGCGGCCAGCACGTGCGCATGTGCCAGGCGACGCTGCGCCACGGCAGCGGCATGAGCGGAAATATCCGTGCCGTAGAGCCGCCAGCGCCGGTCGAAGCCCGCCAGCAGGTAGCCGAAGCCGCAGCCGACCTCAAGCAGGCTGCCGCCCGCAGAGTGACGCATCACCAGCCGCCGAATCAATCGGTCGCGCGCCACATCGATCGCCGTCTGGCGCGGTATATCGCCGTACAGCGTCGCAAAGTAGGCGTCGTCGTAGTCGGCGAAGGTCGGTTGTTTGGAATGTTCTGCCGCTGTTGTCATAGGCTGACAGTATGCCATACGTTGCCCTAAACGACAATCTGTGGATGGACCCACGATCCAGACAGAGCGCCCGCAGCCGTTCCGCTCCCAACACAAAACGGGCGACTGTACAGCCGCCCGTTCGTGTCGATTGCTGCCTGGTATATTTACAGCGTGCGCTGGCGATAGCGGATCAGATGACGCGCCTGTCCTACCAGGCCACGCGCCGCGTTGAGATAGGCCCGCGCCACTCCCACACGGTTGAGCGTCAGCGGGAGCGCCGCCACCAGCATCAGGATCGACAGCGGCCAGAAGAGCGGCGTCAAAATGATCGTTCCCAGGAAGTAGCAGATCAGCGCCAGGCCCACCAGCGTATTCAGCATCGACTTGTCCAGCGTCCGCAGTTGCAGCGAGCGCACCAGCTCAGGTAAGTTGCCGAGCAACAGCATCACGCCCGCGATCAGCGCGAGATAGGCCTGAAGCCCCGCCGTGAGCAGTTGATAGACGAAGTAGATCGCGACCAGCACGCCGACCAGCGCGAGAATATAGAGCCAGGTTTGATTCCGTGATCGTCCGTTCATAGGTTTCCGCCCCTTTAGCATCGTTCAAGTGAGCATTTGACGTGCCAGCTTTGCCGAAGGTTGCAGGCGGAAGAACGGAGAACAAAAGAACAAAAGAACAAAGGAACACAAAAGAACCGAGCACTTTGTTCTCTTGTTTCCTTGTTCTCTTGTTTCCTTGTTTCCTTGTTCCCTAACTCCGCGCTACTCGAAGACGGGCTTAACCTTGAAGTAGCCCTCCTCGTGGCGCGACGCGGCGGCCAGCACCTCGTCAACCGGCAGCGACGGTCGCACATCGTCGGGGCGGACGACGTTGACCACATCCGTCACCTGGGCGGTCGTCGGAACGTCCGTTACGTCAACCTCTTGCAACATCTGCATGTAGTCCAGAATCGACGAAAGCTGCTGCTGCATCAGCGTCAGCTCGTCCTCGCTGAGCCGCAGCCGGGCCAGCAGCGCAACCTTGCGCACATCATCCATCGTCAACGCCATCGCTCAAACTCCTCAGCTATGCTAGCCTACCAATCGTAGGCTTTCGATACAGGTTCGTGTCGCGGCGGTGCCGTCGCCCAGGGCCAGCGGATCAAGCCGCAGCCGCTCGATCCGCCCCTGCCAGCCGGGCACGTCCGCCAGCGCCACCGTGTAGGTGTGAGGCGTGCCGTCGCCCTCCACCTGCCAGCGCACCGAGCGATCATCGGACATCATGCCGTCGGGACCCGCGAAAAAGAGCTGCGCGTGCTCGCCCTGCGCCGTCGTGCGCATCGTGATCTCCAGCGCCGCGACCTCGGCGGCGTCGACGTTGAGCAGCGGACTGACCAGCGCCGGATCGGTCTGCGGATTGAAGCACCAGCCCGTCTCGAAGCGCGCATCCTGCACATTGGCCGCCTGCCAGCCCCAATCGAACGAGGACCAGCGCCAGCCCGCGCCGCGCGCCAATTCCGTCGCGCCGGGCAGCCGCCAGTAATAGATCGTGCCCTTGTGCGTCACCGCTGGCTCGAACGCCGCGCGATACGGCTGCCAGAACTGATCCAGCATCGCCTGGGTGATCGGATAGCGCTGGTAGCGCTCCTGCAACTCCATCGTCTCCTGCCCGACGATCACCGTCAGCCCGGCGTGAAGCCCGTTTGTGATCTCGCCGCGCAGCCGCTCGAACGCCGCCGGAATATCCCCGCCGACCTCAAAGAGCGTCCCGTTGATCGTGCGCACGTTCGGTCGATCTTCGTAGTAGGGCAGGTACAGCTCCATCACGCCGCCGGGCGGAATGATCAGATCGTCGCGCGCGGTAGCGGCCTTGATCCCGTCGGCCAGTTGCCGCTGCAAATCCTGGGAGGCATCGCCGCGCCGCTGAACGATCGGGTAGTTATGCCAGAGCAGCAGCAGCGGCAGCGCGACCGAGGCAGCGCTCAGCGCTCGCCCGATCCGCGCGAGTGGTCCGACCGCGTTCGTGCCGCCAAGCCGGGCCAGGCTCAGGCCCAGCAGCAGCCAGAGCGGCAGCAGCGTGCCGATCCAGAACTCGATATTCTCGCCCTCCCACCAGCTAAAGAAGCCGCCATAGACCGCGATCCACAGGCCGCATATCGCGACGATGCGCGGCCAGCAGCAGACGGCAGCGGGCAGGCCCAGCAGCAGCAGCGCGACGATCGCCGCCCAGAAGGGCAACGCCTCCTGCGTCGAGATCGTGTTGCCCAGCCCCGCGCCGAGATCGGTCAGGCGGTCGCGGGTAGCATGACCCCACCAGCCCGTTTCGACAAAGAAAAACATCCAGTCGCGAAGCTGGCTGAGCGAGCGGTAGCCGTTGTAGCCAAAGCCCACCAGCGCATAGCCCAGTGCGACGATCGTGCCCGCAAGGCTGCCGCTGATAAGTACCTGCTTGATCCGCTCGCGCCAAACGGTCGGGCTGAGCAGCACCCCGGCGATCACCACCGGCACGAGCAGGCCGTTGGTCTGATGATAAAGCGCCGCCAGGCCAAGGCTGATGCCAAGCAATGGCGCGGTACGACGACGCGGCTGCGTCACCAGCTCGATCAGCAGCGCCAGCGCCGCCAGCAGCCAGACCAGCGCCAGCAGATAGACTTCCACCTCAACCGAAAAGTACCAGACGCCGTAGTTGAAGAGCAGCAGGCCCGCCGCCGTCAGTGCAGCCCACCAGACGCCCGTCAGCCGCAGCGTCAGGCGGTACAGCCCAAAGCCGCACGCCGCCCCGACCAGGCTATTCAGCACTTTGAGCGCCAGCTCGGAGCCGCCGCCATAGCCGAAGAGCCGCCAGCCCTGCCAGAAGAGCCAGCCGGTGGGACTGTACAGCAGATGATGCGGATGGAAAAAGAAGCCCGCGCGCTGATCGACATCGCGGATATACGAGAGCGCATCGAAGGTATGCACGTCGGAGAGCGTGGGCAGATAGACCGCCAGCGCCAGCAGCGCCAGGGCCGAGGGCAGCGCCCAGCGCGTGATAGGCTGCGCCCAGCGCCAGCTCCGATCAGTTGGTTTGGTTCGTTCAATCGTTTGTGTCGTCATCAGGCCCAGAGTATACCAGAAATGTCCGATCAGACGTTTGTCCCTTGTGTCGATCGGCGCTGTTGGGTATCCTACGGTGCATGCAGCAGACAACCAAACAGCTACGCGGCTATGCCCTGGTGTTGATCGCGGCAAGCCTGTGGGCGACGCTGGGACTGTTCTACCGCGTACTCAGCGAGCAGTACGGCCTATCCAAAGGCGTGATCGTGACGTACAGAGCGGGCATCGCGGCATGCGTCCTGTTTGTCGCGGTTGGTCTTCTCCGCCCGCGCGCGCTATACGTCAGGCGACGGGACTGGCCTTATTTTGTGGTCTTCGGCAGCGTCGGCGTGGCGGCCTTTTTTCTGTGCTACATCCAGGCGACCACGACCGGGCCGCTGGCGGTAGCGGCGGTGCTGCTCTACACCGCCCCGATCTGGATCACGATCTGGTCGGCGCTGCGCCAGGGCGAGCGGCTGACCAGCCGCAAGCTCGTGACGCTTGCGCTGGCGATCGGCGGCTGCGCGCTGGTTGCCGACATATTCAATCCCGCCAATCTGACGGTCAGCGGCGCGGCGCTGCTCTTTGGCCTCCTGTCGGGGCTGAGCTACGCCGCATTCAGCCTGTGGAGCGCCGAAGGTACGCGGCGCGGCTATCAGGCATGGACCGTCGTGGCGTACTCGCTGGGCATCGGGACGCTGGTGCTGCTCGCAACGCAGCCGCTCCACGAATCGCTACGACCCCTTCAGATGCCGGGCGCGTGGCCCTATCTCCTGGGCGTATCGCTGGGAGCTTCACTCCTGGCACCAACCTGTTTTACGATCGGCCTGCAATACGTACGCACATCCAACGCTTCGATCCTGGCGACGATCGAGCCGGTCATCGCGGCGCTGCTCGGCTGGCTGGTAGTCGTGCCGCCTGAGCCGCTCAACGGCTGGCAGATGCTCGGCGGCGCGTGTGTGCTGGGCGCGGTGATCGTGCTGGCAACCACCGGGCGTGGACAGCCCAACCAAATGTCAAGCGCGCGACGAAGCGACGAAGCCGAAGCAGGCATACAAGGATAATTCATGCAACAACGGACGATTTTTCCCTATCTGGTTTTGTTAGTCGGCGTGGTGATCGCATCGACCGCCGCGATCATGATCAATCAGGCGATCACGCTCGGCGTGCATCCGCTGACCGTCTCCGCCGGACGGGTGGCCGGCGCGGCGCTGATCCTGACACCGCTCGCCTGGGGCTGGAAAGGCGACGAGCTGCGCCGGATCGATCGCCGAGACTGGCTGTGGGGCTTTATGGCGGGCGTCTTCCTGGCGCTGCACTTCGCCACCTGGATCAGCTCGCTGGCCTTCACGTCAGTCGCCTCCTCGACGGCGCTCGTGACGACCAATCCGGTCTTTGTGGCGCTGATCTCGTGGCTGGTCTTCCGTGAGCGCCTGTCGTGGGGCGTGTGGCTCGGCGTGCTGCTCACGATGGGCGGCTCGCTCCTGGTGGGCTTCAGCGATGGAACGGGCGGCAGCGGCAGCAATCCGCTGCTGGGCGACGCGCTGGCGCTCCTGGGCGCGATGACAGTCACAGGCTACTTTCTGATCGGTCGCAGCGTGCGCGCGCGGCTTTCGATCGTGCCCTACATCTGGCTGGTCTATAGCTCGGCGGGGATCGTGCTGCTGGCGTGGATGCTGCTGGCGGGTGAGACGCTGCTGGGCCTGCCGCCGCTGGCCTATCTGCTGCTGCTCGGCCTGGCGATCGGGCCGCAGCTTCTAGGCCATACCGCGTTCAACTGGGCGATCAAGTACCTGTCGGCGACATTTGTCACGGTGGCGATCTTGGGCGAGCCGATCGGCGCGACAGTCATGGCCGTGCTGCTGCTGGATCAGCCAATCCAGCCCCTCCAGCTGATCGGCGGCGCGGTGCTGCTGGTGGGCATCGCCGTGGCAACGCTGGCCGAGCGCCAGCGGCCAAAGGCTGCCGTCGAGGTAGCCGAGGTCGAGGCGGTGGTTGCGCCGTAGGAGGCCCTCACCCCCAACGCCAGGGAACAAGGGAACAAGGGAACAAGGAAAGAACGTTTTGTTCTCTTGTTCTCTTGTTCTTTCGTGTGCTATGACAGGCCGATGTCGAAGGCGCTGTCAAGCTCGCGGCGGGTGAAGGCGCGAAAGGCCAGCGTCGTCTCGGTGTCCGTCACACCATCGACCATCGCGATCTGATCGGGCACGACCTCGGCGAGCTGCTCGTAGCTCGGCAGGTGCAAGATCGCGATCAGGTCGTACTTGCCCGTGACGCTATACACCTCGGCCACATGCTCGATCTCGACGATCTTCTGCGCGACCTCCGACGTTCGATGCTTCTCGATGTTGATCATTACAAACGCTGTTACCATAGGTACTCCTCTATGTACCGGCTGCTGCGCGGATTGTAGCAGCGCCCTGCACGCGCAGCAAGCGAGGACGATGCTTTGCGAATTATTCGCTGTTATGCCGCCTCATCTCAGCGCTAAGCAGCTTGGTTAGTCTATCGTTCATCGATTACCAGGCCGCTTTGTGCAAACACCTGCTACGGTGAGCACTTCAGCCGCGCCTTTCTGCAACTGTCGCAATCCAATGAAGTATGCTACCCTACCAAGCTAATGAACCAGCAAGGTCCCAGGCAAGGAGCAGCAGCAGTGAATGAAGGCCAGACAGCACAGGACGATTCGTTCGATGATGAGCCAGAGGAGCTTATCCCCGAACCAGAGCTACAGCCTGCTCATGGTAATACACGCGAAGATCAATATTTCCAGCTTTTGGTCGTTGCCCTGCGTGCCTGCGCTCAATACAAACCGATGTTTGGGAAAGGTCGCAAAGGCGGGCTATCCCTGGAACAATTCCAAGAGATGTATCGCGCTGATTCATTTTATAGTTGGGTTGGGCTGGATAGTCCTCTGATGTATGCTGCTCATAAAGCAGCGGGCGGCATGACTTCCATCTATCGGCAGCTTGGGATTGGCGGTGAGTGGATTTTTCGTAACGTGCTTCGAGATAGCCTTGGCCTCTCCGCTGAACAAGCCACATGGTCGTATGAAGTACCAATCGCCCAAGGTAAGCTAAGGAAGCTCACACTGGATGGGCGAATCCAATTTGATCATGTCCGAAACCCAATGATTAGAGCACGTGTGCAAGAATGGGTTGCAGCAGCGGCAGATCAGTTGCGCTTGAATCACAAGATGCGAGAGCAAATTAAAGGCGTTGTGTTTGAAGTGCGGCAGGGCTATAAGAGCAAGGACTCGAAACGGCAAAATGCTGATATAGCGAATGCTTCAAATGCTTACACCAACTTCTATATGCCAGTATTAGTCTTGCTATCCACACAAATAGATCAAGATGTAGCTCTGCGCTATAGGCAGGCGCAATGGCTGCTCCTGACAGGTACGACACACGGATCGACGGTAAGTAGCACCTATGCATTTTGCCGTGAAGTATTGGGCTATGATCTTGCACGCTTCTACCAGAGCTATACAAGCCAGATCAAAGCTGAGCTTGAGACTGTTTTGAAAACACTTCTTGAGGTATAACAGCATGGCAACTCAGAACACGATCACTCGGCATGATCATCTCACCTTTAAAGGCAACCTCAAGCAGACGCGCTATGGCTGGCTCAGGCTCACACCTGCCTACTCTGTCCATCTTGTCGCAGAGCTACTCGACAAGTATGCAAGCACAAATGCCGTAGTACTTGATCCATTCTGTGGAACCGGGACAACTGCGCTTGTTTGCGCAGAGCGCGGGGTTGAGTGCGAGACAGGCGACATCAACCCTTTCCTTGTGTGGCTGTCTGAGACAAAAACACACGCTTACGATACGGCAGACCTTGATGCCTTTGGAGTCGCGGCAGCAGCCATCGCTAAAGTAATCCAACATCCACCTGCTGAACCGCTATGGATACCGCCGCTCCATCAAATAGAGAAATGGTGGAGTCATCAAACGCTTCAAACGCTTGCCCACATGCTCTATCGCATCAATAGCCAGGCGGAGTCGCTGCCGGGGGCCAGCGTCAACCTGCTCAAGGTTGCATTTTGCCGCACCATGATCGACCAATCGAATGCCAGCTTTGCCCATCAATCCATGTCCTTCAAAAAAAGCGCACAGATGTCGTTGCTGTTCGAGGATGACTCAGATTTAGTGCTTGCCAGCTGGGAAAAATCTGTAGCCGCTATTGCAGCCTCAGCTCACTCTCCAATCGTACGGCAGCCACGAGTATTACTCTGTGATGCTCGCAGCTTAACCACAGCGCTTCCGACGAATAGCTACTCGTGTGTGATTACCTCGCCGCCCTATCCGAATCGGATGAGCTACATCCGTGAACTGCGGCCCTACATGTACTGGCTTGGCTACCTGAGAGACGGACGAGCGGCAGGTGAGCTTGACTGGCAGGCGATTGGTGGTACCTGGGGCATTGCTACCAGCAAGGTCGCCAAGTGGACGCCTGAGGCAGATGTAGCGATTCCTTTTGACGAATTTTATACGCTGTTGATGGATATTAATCGGCATAGCCCAGTTTTGTCGCGCTATGTCCACAAATACTTCTATGACATGATGCGGCATTGCAATCAGCTATTTCAGGTTGTCAAATCAGGCGGGACAATCCACTATATTGTCGGAAATTCAAAATTTTTTGATGTGCTACTTCCCGTTGAACGTATCTTCGCGGCACTATTCGAGTTGGCAGGTTTTGAAGATGTAAGGATTCGCACGCTTCGGAAGCGTACATCGAAGAGAGAACTCTTTGAGTACGTCGTTTCAGCGCAGAAGCCGTGAGTGTGGACAGAGCACGGCGCGCACGTGTCGTTAGGCAACACATACGCACCGTGGAACGTGAGCCGCAATCGGGGAGATCT
>DASUTC010000017.1 GCA_036374795.1 Herpetosiphonaceae bacterium | reverse complement strand
CGTGGTCCTGGCCTGGGGCCGCCAGGCCGCCGCGAATAACTACGACATCTGGGTCGATCCGGCGGTGACCGTGCCGTAGAGAGAGGCGTGAGTCCGGGCGTGGATTACCCACGCGAGCGATCCCCGAGGCTACGAATGACTCGGCGGCCGCGGGGCAGGGCGCCCGCGGCCGCCGTTTTTATCGACAAGATCGGTGATGGATCACAGCCGCACGTCGGGTCGCTGCTGCGGATGGCTCACACCAGGTCCGCTTGATTCATTGCTGCGAGAGCACTGCTGAAATCTCACACACCATAAGAACAAAACTCCGCAAGGGGCACGAAAGCAGACAAGCGATCCCCCGGTGCGAAGAACGCAGTTCTTCGCACTTTTCCACCTTCGCCGACGCAGTAGCCGATGCCGCTTGGGTATCACCAGGGCCGTGGCGGCCATACACCATAAGGGGGCGGAACACCCGCGCGGGGCGGGTGCCGGCTCTACGTGGAGAGCCGTCCCAGATACAAGCTGGGCACCAACACCAGGGCTTCCCAATCAGAGGCGGAGCTCGTTCGAGCCAGTGTGAGAACGGGGCTTGCCTGGTGTGGCCACTGCCTTGGTGATCCCTACGCGCGCTTGGGCCTGCTCAGCGTCACGCCGCGGAAGGTGTTGTCGTACTCGACATCGTCCTTCAGCACGTGGAAGACGATCCGCGCCAGCTCCTTGCGCAGCCACGCGCGCGCAAGGGCCTCGTTCTTCTTCCGAAGCTTCTTCTGGAACGCCGCGCCGATCTCCGCGTAGCGCTGCTTCGCACGGACGGCCGCGTGGCTGAAGGCGAGCTTCAGGTACAGGTTCCCCGCGCGTGAGCGCTTGCTCCGGCTCCGGCCGCCGGAGTTGTCGGCCCCGGGCGCGACACGGCAGTAGGAGAAGAACTGCCGCTCGGACGGGAAGCGGTCGATCCCGTCGATCTCCAGGTAGAGCGTCCACGCGTTGAGACGTCCGATCCCCGGGATCCGGCGCAGCCGGCGGACCGTCTCGTTCGGCTTCAGCTCGCGGTGGATGCGCTTCTCCAGCGCCTTGGTCTGCGCTTCGAGCAGCTCGATCTGCCCCTCGAGGTAGCCGGCCTGCTCCTGGGCGAGCTCCGGCAGCCCCAGCACCGTCGCGCAGTTGTACTTCTCCAGCAGCCGAGCGATGCTGTTCAGCGCCGACGTACGCTTCCCCACCAGCTGAAGCCGCGTGCGCAGCAGGTCGCGCAGTCCGCGCAGCTCCCGCGAGATCACGTGCGCCCTCGGAACCATGTTCAGCCTCAGCATCGTCAGCAGGGTGCGCGTATCGCGCCCGTCGGTCTTTACCTTGGCTTCGGTGATCGCCCGCACCTTCGCCGGATGCGCCAGTTCCAGCTCGGCCTTGTGGTCCGCCAGGACATCGGCCACCCAGTACCAAGCCCCGGTCGCCTCGACCACCACCCGATGACGAATTCCCGGCCACTGCCGCAGGTAGGCGTCGAGGGCCCGCCTGCATGCCGGCATGCGGGTCTCCATGATACGGCCTTCTTCGTCGTGGGCGTGCATCGACGCCACCTGCAGTACGCGCTTGTGCAGGTCGATCGCGTGGAGCATCATCGGAGCCTCCTCGGCTGAGGGTGAAAGGTGTCCCTCAGCTTCGGTTGCGCCGCGATGTTCTGGAAGTATCAGAGGCACGGAGACACGGAGAACTGTGGCAGTTCCTGTGTGTCTCCGTGCCT
>DASUTC010000016.1 GCA_036374795.1 Herpetosiphonaceae bacterium | reverse complement strand
TTTGTTCCGTTGTTCTGTTGTTCTTTGTTCTACGACGTACGCTACCAGCCGCTCATCGCGCAGCAGCACCACCACGTCGCGCACGGCGGGATGCTGCCGCAGCACCGCCGCGATCTCGCCTAGCTCGACGCGAAAGCCACGCAGCTTGACCTGCGTATCGGCCCGGCCCAGGAAGATCAGCGTTCCATCCGCCATGGCGCGCACCCGATCGCCCGTGCGGTAGAGCCGCGCCCCTGGCCGGGTGCCCTCTGGTCGGCTGAGTGGATCAGGGATGAAGCGCGCGGCGGTCAGATCGGGCCGGTTCAGGTAGCCGCGCGCGAGCTGCACCCCGCCGATGTACAGCTCGCCCGGCACCCCGATTGGCACAGGCTCCAGCCGGGCATCCAGCACATACGTCCGCACGTTCACCAGCGCCCGTCCGATCGGCGTGTCGAACAGATGGGCGGGCAGGATTGTGGGAGCCAGGTAGGCCGTCACCCCAATCGTCGTCTCGGTCGGGCCGTACGAATTGAGCAGCGACGCGCGCTCGCCATAGCGCGCCTGCCACTGCCGCACCCGATCGAGCGCCGCATGTTCGCCGCCGATGATCACATGGCGCACCGACGGCGGCAGCGTAAACTGGCCGGATTCGCTCGCCTCCGCCAGCACATGCCAGAACGCGGTCGGCAGGTTCAGCACCGTGATCCGCTCGCGGGCGCAGGTTGCCTCGAACGTCTCAGGGCTGCTCAGCAGCGCCTCGGTGCGGAGCACTACCGTCGCACCAATCGTGAGCGTGGTGAAAAGATCTTCCGCGCTGATGTCGAAGCTGATCGACGCGAGCTGAAGCAGCCGATCCGCAGGCCGAAGCGGGCAGCGCTCCCGTATGGCGCGCAGGTAGCTGACCAGATTGCGATGCGTGAGCAGCACACCCTTGGGCGCTCCGGTCGAGCCTGAGGTATAGAGGATCAGCATCACGTGATCCGGCTGCACCTCGGCGCGGGGCGCGACCGTCGGCAGCCGGTCAAGCTGCGGCGCGTCACGGTTGACATAGACGATCGTACCTGTGTAGCCTGGCAGCCGGGTACCCTCTGGGTGCAGCAGCGACTCCTGGGTGATCAGCACGCGCGCCGCGCTGTCGGCGAGCATGAGCTGAAGCCGCTCCTGGGGATAGGCCGGGTCGAGCGGCACGTAGCAGCCCCCCGCCTTAAGGACTCCCAGCAGCGCCACCACAAACGCGATCGAGCGGGGTAGACACAGGCCCACCGCTACATCCGGCCCCACGCCCAACGAGCGCAGATGGTGCGCAAGCTGGTTCGCTCGTCGATCCAGCTCCGCGTAGGTGATCGCCGCGCCATGCTGTTCCACCGCGATCGATGCGGGCACGCGCTTTGCCTGGACCTCGATCAGCCAGTGCAGGCAGGCATCCTCCGTCGGCAGCGTGACCTCCCAGCCCTGGATCTGCGCGCGTTCGGCGGCGGTCAGGAGCGGCAGGCGGTCGATAGACCGGGACGGATCACCGACGATAGCCGCCAGCAGCGTTTGAAAGTGCGCTGCCATGCGCGCGATCGTTAGGGCCACGAAGAGATCGGCGCGATACTCGATCTGCCCCCGAATGCCAGCAGGCGTCTCCACCAGCGACAGCGACAGATCGAATTTGGCGGTCTGGGTGATCGTCGCGACCGGCTCAAGCCGTAGATGGGGCAGCTCAACGTCGGCGCGCGGCGCGTTCTGAAGGGCAAACATCACCTGGAACAGCGGCGTCCGGCTCGGATCGCGCTCCGGCTGAAGATCCTCCACCAGCTTCTCGAACGGCAGATCTTGATGGGCGAAGGCATCCAGCGTCATCGTCCGCACGCGCGCCACAACCTCGGCAAACGTGGGCTGGCCCGCGAGATCCGTCCGCAGCACCAGCGTGTTGGCGAAGAACCCGATCAAGCCTTCCAGCTCAGGCAGCACCCGCCCCGCGATCGGCGATCCGACCGCAATGTCGTCTTGTTCGCTATAGCGGGCGAGCAGGATCTGAAAGGCCGCCAGCAGCGTCATGAACAGCGTACTGCCGAGCTGCTGGCTCAGGCGTATGATCTGGGCGCTGAGCGCTGCCGGAAGCACGACCTCGACGATCGCGCCGTGATCCTTCGCGACCTGCGGACGAGGATAATCGGTTGGGAGATCCAGCGGCGCGACACCCGCAAGCTGCCGCCGCCAGTAGGCAAGCTGCGCCTCCAGCACCGCGCCTGCCATCCACGCCCGCTGCCAGAGGACGTAGTCGGCATACTGGATCGGGAGTGTGGGCAAGCTGACCGGCTCGTTCTGCGCATAGCCGCGATAGAAGCTGGTCAGCTCGCGCAGCAGCACCCCCTGAGACCAGCCATCCGAGACGATGTGATGCAGCGTCAGCACCAGGATATGGTCATGCTGCTCTAGCCGCAGCAGCCGCGCGCGGATCAGGGGTCCCCGGCGCAGATCAAAGGGCGGCGCGACCTCGGCGCGCACCAGGGCGGCGACCATCGCCTCGCGCTCGGCTGCTGGCAGCGGCGGCACCTCCACCACCGGCAGCGGCACCTCCACGGTCGGAGCGATCACCTGGACCGGCTGATCGTCCTGCATGGCAAACGTCGTGCGCAGGCTTTCATGGCGCGCGACCACCGCTGCCAGGCTGCGCGCAACGGCGTCGGGATCGAGCGGGCCGCGTAGCCGGACAGCCACCACGATATGGTAGACGCTGCTGCCGGGCTGCAACTGGTCCAGAAACCAGAGGCGCTGCTGCGCGAACGACAGCGGCAGGCCGCTCCGGAGCGTACGTGGCACGATCGGCTGGCGGGAGTCGACCTCCAGCCCTGCTTCTTCGAGGAGATAGGCAAACAGCTCCAGCTCTTCCGCTGAAAGGGCTGCCAGGTCATGGCGCTCCATGCGCATCTGGTGTATGGCTCCTTCGTCTGGTGCGGGGTCGTTCGGCGATCCTCCGTCGACAACTCCTGCATCCATGAGCGAGTCCGCGTGATCGTTGAGCCTGGCCCCGCATCGGCTGCGTCGCGTTCATCGGGCATGAATGCCTGACGGCATGAGACAACCTGCCTTGATCTGGCTGGCAGCGGCCTGGTGCTTTTCCGCGCCGCCGCCGGACGGCGTCCGGAGGGCAGGTCATGTCAGGCTGATGCCAATCGGTACGATGAAGCCGGATCGAGCACGGCCAGGAGCGACCTCCATATTTGTGAAAAATAGTAAAGGGGGGTCTGTGTAGTATAGCGTATCCTGCAAGGATCTTCCACCAATCGGCGCCCCGCCTGCGCAGCCGTGACAGCTCAGCTCGCGCGCCACGCCCTCTCCATCAACCGTGAGATGCTCCGGTGCGCCCGTACGAGGCGCTAGGCGCTGGGATGCACAGCGGCAGCACCCGCAACTGTACCCCTTTTTGTACCCCTTGACCGGTTTTCTTTCCTCCAGCGGTATGGTTTAATCCATCAGAGATAGTTAACAACCGTTTAGAACCCGTCCCGTTCCATCGACTACGTCCGCCGAGGTCTGTTCAGACCAGCACTGATGGTTTCCACCAGCAGCGCCCCACCAAACCAGTCCCACTCATCTATGCTATTCATGGAGGTACCCACATGTGCGATGATTGCCGTGTCTCTCGTCGAACCCTGCTCAAAACAACGTTTGGCGTCGGAGCTGGTGTCGTCCTTGCTGGGAGCGGCCTGCTCCTTCCCGATTCAGCCCAGGCCGCAGTGAACCGACCGCGCCTCTACACCACCGACGAATGGGGCGCGCGACCACCGTCGGAGCCGATTGACGTGCTCAGCCATCGCCCAAACAAGATTCTGATCCATCACACCGCCGGACCCAACAGCAGCGACTTTTCACAGGCACATGCCTTTGAGCTCGCGCGCAGCATCCAGAACTTCCACATGGACGTACGGCACTGGCGCGATACCGGGCAGCACTTCACCATCAGCCGAGGCGGGTACGCCATGGCCGGACGGCACCGCAGTATCCCCGTCCTGGATAACGGCGTCAATCATGTCCTGGGCGCGCACTGCGATGGGCAGAACGATGTGGCGATCGGGATCGAGAACGAGGGAACCTATACGTCAGCAACGCCACCGGACGCGCTGTACAACAAGCTGGTGAGTCTCTGCGCCTATATCTGTCAGCAATACGGCCTTGGGCCTGGGCGAATCTTTGGACATCGCGATTTCAACGCGACGGAATGCCCCGGCGATCGGCTCTATGCCATGCTCCCCCGGCTGCGTGACGATGTTCGGCAGCGGCTTGCCAGCGCGTGAGCCTGAATGGTGGCCTGTCGACACACCCACCCTTGACGACGAGCCGCTGAACGTAACCGCCAGACGGCGCTCGGCGCTGCTACACAGACGCGCGACGATCTTTTGGTAGATCATCGCGCGATTAGATGGGTCACGCGCGGCTCACGCAGCGCGCCAGCATCAGCTCGACCGATCCTGGTTGGAATCGTTCGGAGCAGGAAGGTCACTCGCCTCTTCCTGCTCCGAACGTTGTCGATGTGGCGCTCTAAGCACCAGGGATCACGTTACGGTATTGTTTTGCCGTAAAGCCTTTCCGCTGTTCTCCCCAGATACCAACCTCTCCATCGGGCTGGCGTTCCCCGCCGATGACCCATGCCATCGCCTTTATTGCCTCCACCACGTGGTTTCGCTTATCGCACGTTCTCTGAGCCTTGCTTTCGTGACGGGCAGGGATAAAATCCTACGGATCATGTTCACCGATGTTACTTGCGACGAGCTCGCTACGTATAGGCAGGTGTATGCAACAGCATGCTCCTGCCCCCTCCGGGTGTGCCGTACCTGTCGAGCGTGATCATTAAGGAATAAACCTATGCGCTACACGTCAACCATAGCCCGCCACGTTCGCCCGATCCTGCTGTCGCTGCTGCCCTGTCTGCTGCTGCTCCTCGCGGCCCTCCCGCCTGCGACGGTGGTCCACGCCGCCGAGGGTGCTGTCGACCCCACGTTTATGCTCAGCGCATTTGATGCTGACGCTTCCACGGTTTACGCTATGGTCGTGCAGCCCGACGGCAAGATCCTGATCGGCGGCGAGTTCACAAGTATCAACGGGGAGACGCGCCACCGGATCGCGCGCCTGAACACCGACGGCACGCTCGATCTCACCTTTGCCGCCACCAGCGTCGATGATGGCGTGATCTATGCCCTGGCGCTCCAGCCGGACGGCAAGATCCTCATCGGTGGAAAGTTCTCGCGCGTCAACGGCACGCCTCACGACTCGCTTGTGCGTCTCAACGCCGACGGCACGCTCGATCCCACCTTTCATGCCGTCGAGTTCTCCGGGTTCTATCTCTGGCAGATCGTGAGCATCGCGCTCCAGCCCGACGGCAAGATCTTGATCGGCGGCGAGTTCACGAGAGTCAACGGCGAGCGGCGCAGCAATCTTGCACGGCTCAACATCGATGGCTCCCTCGATCTCAGCTTCACGCCCCTGCCCAACGATCCTGGGATTACATCCGCGATGGCCCGTAAGCTTGTGGTGCAGCCCGACGGTAAAGTTTTGGCCGGAGGCTGGTTCACATCGATCAATGGAGGCAGTGACCGCATCGAGCTGCTCCGTTTCAACGCCGATGGATCGTTGGACGCGACCTTTCCGGTGATCAATCGCACCGAGGGCGGTCACGTCAACTCGATGGCCCTCCAGCCGGACGGCAAGATCCTGATCGTGGGTGTCTTTAGCTCGATCGGCGGCGTGCGCCGACTAGGGATTGCACGCCTGCATCCTGATGGATCGCTCGATCATAGCTTTGTGCCGCCGTATCCCCTGGCTGGCAGCGAGGACCTCGCCCTGCAAGCCGATGGCAAAGTGCTGCTCGGCACAGGCGCGCTGACGCGGCTCAACCCCGACGGCACGCTCGATGCCACCTTCGCAGCAGCGGATGTGGGAAACGGTAAGATCCGCTCGATTAAGCTGCAACCCGACGGGAAGGTGATGATCGCCGGTCGCTTTGCCACGGTCGGCGGCGTAAACCGCTCCGGTGCGGCGCGAATCCTCAACACCTTCTCGCCGCGTCTCGCCCTCAATCCCCAGGTAACGACGATCGACCAGACGCAGACCTTCGAGCTTGCGCTCCAGTTCGATCTATCGAGCATGCCTGCCGATCGGGTGGTGGCCCATCTGCGCTTCGATCCCACGGCGCTTGAGGTCATCGACGCGCTGGGCAATCCCGCTCCTGCGATTACGCCCAACCCCGAAGTCGCGGACGCAGTGACGGAGAACCGGGTCGATCCCGTTACCGGCGAGATCGTCTTCTCGCTCTCAACACCTACCAGCGCGCAGCTCAGTGGATACGGCACACTGGCCTCGATCCGCTTCCGCCCGAAAGCCCTCACGCATAGCACCCTGGTGCAGTTCGCGCGCAACGACACCCAGCAGAGCGATCTCCTTCGCGGGGAAACTCCGCTCCAGGCAACTCTGGAACACGCCGCCGTGCGCATCGTGGAGCACCGTCTCTTCCTCCCAACGACGCTGCGGTAGCCGCTGGGATGGGCAGGCGTTCCGTCCCACCATCGACCGTCATGCAACCCTGGGTTATGTCATGGTCTACCAGCGGCGGATGGATAGCTGCCATCCGCTGCTGGTAGGCTATGTCTGTCGCAGGCTGTGGGATCGGTTTCCGATACAAAAGAGGATCAGGTGCTCGCATGCGATCATCGCTGCCCGGCACGCCACACCGCCCGCACCAGCCACCGCATATCGACATGTTCGGCGGCTGGAAGACGAGGATCAGCCGCCCATGATCCGGTATGCGCTTCTCGCACCAACGACATTAACAAGTAGGTGCTAACACAATGTTTGGCAACGATCTGTACCGATGAGCTATTGGTAGAACGTTCGCTTTTGGCACAATGGATCGATGATCATAGCTTTTCGCGAGATAGGCAGTACTCACTTCCCCCCACCCACGCTGCCATGATGGGGCATCTCATGATCGGGAAACGATGGTATCTAAGGAGTGCAATATGGAACGTATTCGTATGCCAAATCTAGAGAATCCATTCTTACCCGCTATCAATCCGCACGCGGCAGCTACCGAAGATGAAACGATTCAGTGGGCCAGCTCGTTTAATCTGATTCGTCCTGCCGATGAGCGGCGCTTCTATACGTTGCAGTATGGCATCCTGATGGGCCGCGCCTATCCGCATGCCGCTCCTGAGGCGCTACGGGTCATTTCTGATTGGAATACGTGGCTGTTTCTGCTGGACGACCAGTGCGACGAGGCCGGGATCGGGAAGCAGCCCCAGGAGCTGACGCGCCTTCATCAGCGATTTCTGAAGATTCTGCGCGGCGACCCGCCTGCGAGTCACGATGGAGCCGCGGGGTATGCCCTTGCCGATCTCTGCCAACGCCTGGCGCGGCTGGCCCATCCGGCCTGGACACCCTCGTTTATTCAGAGCGTGGAGCACTATTTTGCCGCGAACGTCTGGGAGGCCAAGAATCGCCTCCACCGCCGCATTCCTGCCCGTGAGGACTATCTCAGGCAGCGGCCCTTTACCGGCGGGCTCGATATGTACTTCCATTTTATTGCGCTCGCCCGGGCTATGCCGCCATCGTACACGCAGGATCACACGCTGTATCACCTGGCGCGCAACACCAACCATGTCATCTGTTGGTCCAATGACATCTTTTCGCTCGACAAAGAGCTGCGCAGCGGCGATGTGCATAATCTGGCCCTGATTCTCCACCATGAGTTGGATGTCTCGCTGCAAACCGCAGTCGATCTGGTGGGCGAGCAACACAATGCCGAAGTATACGCCTTTCGCACGACCGAAGACCGCGTGCCGCCGGATGCCCGGTGGTTTGCGGACGGGCTGCGATCCTGGATGCGGGCGAACATGGACTGGTCCATCGCGACGGCTCGGTATCAGCCTGGCGTGTCCTAGCGATGAGCAGGGTTCCAGCGCCCACCATTATCATTGGAGCAACCAATATCCATGCATGATCTCACCGCACACGGGCCGATCGGGCATCATCCGCAGCTTATGCGGTTTTTGAACTGGCTTACACCTGCTATCTTTGCATTTTCGGTGGTGTATGGCATCACGGCGCTGATCTTTGGTGATCTGGCGACCGGACTCAGCAGCGGTGTCATTTTCGGCTACGGTATTGTCCTGCTGATCGCCCGCCAGCAGCTCGCTCGCGCGCAGAACCTTGCCATCCATCTTGTCTGCCTTGGGTTTCTTGTGGCAGCATCGCTGATGGCGCTGCTGCAACCAACGCTCTACCCCAATCTCATCATCATTCCGTTCATTGTCGTCGCGATTGCGCTTCCGTATCTGAGCGGTGCGGTCTTGTGGCGGCTCCTGATCGGCTCGTGGGCTGTCGCCGTCGTCATCGCGAGCATTGGGATCTGGCTTCCCATGGCATCGCATATTCCCTCATGGTTCACCAACCTGCTCCAGGTCAGCGCGATTTCTGCATCGCTGGCGTTCGGCTTCTTCTTGCTGTGGCAATTCCACGAGCGATTGACGCGAGCGATTCGAGAGGTGCAGGCGACTCATGGGCAGCTCCAGCAGGCCTACACGGAGGTCGAAGCGCGGGCTGAGTCGCAGGCACGCCTACTGGCAGAGATTAAGCAGCACCACGCGACGATCGAAGCCTTGAACGTGCCGTTGCTCCCGATCGCCGACGGCACGTGGCTGCTCCCGCTGCTGGGAGCGCTGGATCAGCAGCGGCTCAACACGATCCAGGCTCACACGCTCGAAACATGTCACCGACAGCGAGCACAGGTGCTGGTCATCGATCTAACCGGGATCGCGGCGCTCTCACCGGAGGCAGCCGATGGGCTGGTCCAGCTCACGCACGCCGTTCAGCTCTTAGGTGTTGAGGTAGCGATTGTCGGGATTGGCGCGGAGGTCGCCAGGACGATCGCCCAATCGAGGCTGGGCGTGCATGGAGTGCAGATCTACCGCGATATTACAGTGGTTCTTGAACACATGTCCACAAAAGCGCATACGCGAGTTTAGATAGCGTCACTTCGGAATCAGGAACCTGCTTCGGAATGCGGCGGCGCAAGAGCCACCATCCCCAGAGCTGGCGGTCTTGATGTGGCCGGGCAAGGTGAGGCGGGGCAGCGGCATGAACAACGGAGATGGGTTTCCAGCTCGGCGCGCGTCCATCCCTGGTCCGGTCGTGTGCTGGCGCTGACGAGCCAGCTCTCGATGACCTGGGTGATCTCGTGCTGCTCGCATGAGAAGCCCAGGTCGCGGACGTAGAACACGCCGCCGCTGGTCAGCGGGCAGCGACGGCAACCATGACGCGCGATCAGGTGGTGTCTGTGCTCCCTGTGAGCCAGGTGCTACCCGGCAGCGCGGGACTACGCAGACGCAACCGGCAGGCTGAAGGTGAACGTCGAACCCACGCCAAGCGCGCTTTCCGCCCAGATCCGCCCGCCGTGCGCCTTGACCAGCTGACTGACGATCGTCAGCCCCAGCCCCGCTCCGCCCGTCGCGCGGGTGCGAGAATGATCGGCGCGGAAGAAGCGCTCGAAAATGTACGGCAAGTGCTCCTGCGCGATCCCGACCCCGGTATCACTGACCGCTACCCAAATTTCAGTATCCTTTAACGTTGCCGTGACGCCAATCGTGCCGCCTCTGGGCGTGTGCCGCATGGCATTGTTGAGCAAGTTCCGAATGACCTGGCCGATACGTTCAGGATCAACCTCAACCACCGGCAGATCGGTCGGGACGCTAACATCCAGCTCCAGCCCCTTATCGATCAGATCAAGCTGCACGGTACTTGTCGCTTTTTCCACAATCTCGGCTAGTGTGACGCGCTGGCATACTAGTCGTAGCTGTCCGGCTTCGGCCAGCGCCAGATCCTGAAGATCGTCGACCAGGCGATTAAGCAGCATCGACTCTTCGTGGAGCGAGCTAATCAGCGCGGGCGTAGGCTGGGCAAGCCCATCACGCATCGCCTCCAGATAGCCTCGAATATTCGTCAGCGGCGTGCGCAGCTCATGCGCGACATCAGTTACCATATTTCGGCGCAACCGCTCGACATTGGCAAGTCCGTCGGCCATCGCGTTGAACGCATGGGTAAGCTGCCCGATCTCATCCCTGGATCGTACCTGGACTCGTCGGCTGAGATCGCCTTTTTCCATCTCACGCGCGGCAGCAGTGAGTGTCTCGATCGGACCCAAAATCCGGCGCGAAAGCGCAATGGTCAATAAGAGCGACACAATACCGGCGGCAGTAACAGCAAATAAGAGCGAACGATTGACTGAGCTGATGAAACTTGCTTCGATCGGATCTTGTTGAGGATTGAGTGGACGTTGCACGGCGATCGGCAATGGTTGTCGCGCGGGGGCTAATTCAGCACCGACCGGAAAGGGCTGGAGTCCTTCCGGCATGACGAGGGTGTTTTGGAGCGGCTGTCCTACGGTGACAACAACCGCTTTGATCGGCGATGATCGATCGATCGTCTGCCCCACGATCTGATCATCTGAGTCGGCCAGCACTTTTCCTTGACCATCAGCTAGCACAACACGCTCGCCGAGCACCTGCGTAAGCTGTTTGGCAATCTTGCGCAGATCTTCTTGGCCCTGGCCCTGCTGATAATGGGTCAGCACCGCATCGGTTACAAACTTCATCCGCACCATGTCGCGCTCGACGTATTCCTGAAATTCTCGCGAGGTGGCCCGGCTTGTGAATAACGCTACTGTGCCTACGGCAATGAAAACAACGCTCATCAATGTGAGCAGGAGACGAATTCTTAAGCTATAAAACATAGGAGCCCTCACAATCCAGACCGAGGCCGATGTTGTGGCGCAGGTGCGGGATGCTGTGGTCTATATACGAGAAATCGCTGCTTCCGGGCGATGGTG
>DASUTC010000015.1 GCA_036374795.1 Herpetosiphonaceae bacterium | reverse complement strand
ACCGTCGTAGCATGACTCTACAGCTTACGGCACCGCGTGAGGTAAACAGCACTTCTCACGGGGTGAAGATCTGTTTCCGGTGCCGGGCTGCAACAGCAAGCGAGCGGCGGCCCGTTGGGGCTGCCGCTCTGCGTGTCGGATGCTGCGAGTGGGCCACGATGCGCGGTCAGCTTATTCCACGACCGTCAGGATGCCCATCATGCCCGCCTCTTTGTGGCCGGGCACCGTGCAGACGATAGTGTAGCGGCCTGGGCGTTCCGGCGTAAAGGTCACATCGCTCTGCTTGCCCGGCAGCGCCGCGACGTGGACGGTCGGGCTGGCATTGCTGACGGGCTGCGCCGCGTGGCTGTGACCGTCCTCCGCCTCAGTCGCCCGCACATCATGCGCCGGAAGATTGAGCACCGCCCAGTCGTGCTCGATCACTCCCTCGTTGGTAAAGGCGATCGTGATCGGTTTGCCGACCGTGGCCGTCACCAGCGCCGGGGTGAAGCTCATCTCGCGTCCTACGACAGCCGTAGATACTCCTGGCTTTTCCGCTGTCGCCGATTGACCGCAGGCTGTCAGGAGCGCGGTGATCGCCAGCAATAGCGCGCCGATATGCACATAGCGCTTCAGTGACATGAATACCGTCCTTCGTTTTCCAGGTGTTCACAGATGCTCCTGCGTCGCGCGCAGTGTGGCGTAGGTTGCCACATCGACCACGTTGAGCTGTTCGGTCGGGCTGAAGCACGGCTCGTCGATCATCTTGTGGTGATGCCGCACGGCAACCTGCGTCCGCCCGATCTTGAGGTCGTTCAAACAATGCGACACGCCCTGCTCGTCGGCGGCGCAATCCTTGTCCGAGAGGACCGTAGCGCGCCGCACGCCGGACGGCAGCGCTCCGGCTTCAAGATCGACCGCGATGTCCTCTCCGCTCAATGTCGGGCGCTGCTCGCCAGGCGCGACGATCACAACCGTACGCAGGAGCGGGTCAAGCTCCGCCGCTCTGCCGCTCCAGGCCCCGAAGCCTAGCCAGGCGCTCATGATCAGCAGGAGTGCCGCGCCGCCACCAATCGCTAATCGTTTGCTCATCGCCGTATCCTGCCTGCATTATTGCGTTACCAGCGCTTTTAAGGTGAACTGCACGTCTTGTCCGGTCGCCGTCTTCAACGCCACAACGCGCGTCCAGGGACCGGCTCCTGCCGGGCCGTGCGCCGCCGGGTCGATGCTGACCTCAACGTACGCCGGTGTATCGGGTGTGAGCGCCACGTTGATCGGAGCGCCTGGACCAGCGTGTGACATGCCGAGCCAATCCGATGTTCGATCCGCCTGCACGAGGCGGGCACGTGTACACGTTCAACTGGAGCTCACGTCGGTGATAAGCGTCGGCTCTTTCACGGTGACAGGAAACTGCGCCGAGATCAGGCCATCACGCATCGACACCGTGCCGAAGTCGTGGGTCGTGTGTGCTGGAACGAGGGCCTCGGACGGCCCACGAAGCGCGGTCACGGCCAGTGTCGCGCCGCCAACGACGAGCAGCGCGACCAGCCCTAGCCAGAGCCAGGCAGGCACCAATCTGCGGCGGCGCGGCACAGATCGTCCTTTGGTATGTGTTGCCATAAGCGGTTCCTTATCTTCTATGAGCCGAAAGCCGTTATGCTGAGTATCGGCGTTCTCGCTGAAGCGGCTTGAGCCGTAGCTGAGCCGCATGCGAAAGGTATCGCTAAAAGGTGCTATCAGCAGCAACATCGCGCTGACCGCCGCCGCAGCGACACCGCCTGGCCCTTCCGCAGTGGATCATACAGGACGAGCGTAGCGTAGGGGTGGGGAGACGACTACCTGAGGAGAAGGAACGGCTACCGAAGGAGTGCTGTTTCAGAGCGCCGCGATCTCGAAGAGCGCTGCACGAGGTGGGCCTGCTGGGTCGCGTCCGATGGCCTTGGTTCACCCTGAGATGAGCGGCCTTTTCGCATGCGCCAGCCGTTCGAGCAGCGCCACCGCATGCGCTGGCGCTGGCTGTGCGGCGATCTCATCGCGCAGACGCTCGGCAGCCCGGCGATAGGCTGGATCTGCCAGCACCAAGGAAACCGCCTCGCGCACCATGTCGGGCGTCGAATCTACCGGGTCGAGCACCCGCGCGACACCCAGGTCGGCACAGCGGGCCGCGTTCAGCGGCTGATCCGCGCCCATCGGGATCAGAACCATCGGCAGGCCATGCGCCAGCGCGCCGATCACGCTGCCCGATCCGCCATGCGAGACGACCAGATCGCAGTGCGGTAAGATGGACGCCTGGGGGATGTACCGCGCGATATGGATATTGGCGGGCTGCGGCCCAAACTCCGCAGGATCGATCTCGTTGCCCACGGTGGCGATCACGGTGAGCGGCAGGTCGCGCAGCCCCGCAAGCACCCGTGGAAAGAGATCGCCGGACTCGATATTGAACACCGTGCCAAGCGTGAAGTAGACCGCTGGCGCGCCCGACAGATGCTCGCTCCAGGGTCGCGCAGATTCGCCCGGCGCAGCTTCGAGCGCAAGCGGGCGGATCGTGTGAGCCGTGGCAGGCAGCGGAAAGGCCGGGTCGCGGTAGCTGGGCGGGAAGGGCGACAGCACGAGATAGCGCCTGAGCATCGTCAGATCGGGGTCGGGTGGCAGGCCATGCTCGGCGCGCAGCGTGTTCAGCGGCTCGGCAACCAGGGCGTGTCGCACGAAGGAGCCTGCGGCGATAACCAGCACTGTGGCATACGGCAGCCCTAGACGCTCGGCGGCGACCATGCTGCCGAAGTCGATCTCGTCGCAGACCACAAGATCGGGCTGCCACTGCGGGCACAGCGCCAGGAGCGCGCTCGCACGCTCACGAGCGACGCGCGTGGCGTAGCCCTCGCGGAGCGCGCGATCCTCGCGCTCGGCGTCGAGCTTGAGCAGCGGGAAGCGCGCGGGCGTGTCGGGGACGGTCGCTCCCCCCGTGGCGAAGGCCGCAAACCCGGCGGCCTCGACCATCGCGACCATCGCCGGTTGGCTGGCGAAGGCCACGGTATGCCCCGCCACCTCTGCGGCCCGCGCGATCGGGACCATCGGGACGAAATGGCCGCTACCTCCGGCGAAGGTGAACAGGATGCGCAATCAGAGCTTCTCCCAGACGCACTGTGAACACAGGAGACAAATCCCAAACCAAGAACTTGGAACTAAGAACTTGGAACGTGAAACTCCTGACCCCACGCTAGGGAGCGATGCCGGCCAGCAGCAGATCGAAGATCTGCTCCATATGCGCAGGGTCGGGCGGCATGCTATCTTCTTGCTGGATGACTACCAGCGCCGGATTTTTCGTCTCGCGCCTCCAGATGTATGCCCGATGGCTCAGCGGTCCTCCGGGAGCCTCCATGACGTTGAGCACTTTTCTGGCGGGAACGTCGGCAACAGTCAGATCCTCCAGGCTGCGCTCGAAGTCGGGATGCGTGGGAAGCGCTGCCAGCTCCTGCTGGACCCACGTCTCCACCGAGTCGACTGTCGGCTCGATCATCGGATAGGTGAAGCTTACATTATAGCGCCGTCCGTCGAAAACTCCCTCGATACCTAAAAAGCCTTCCATCAGGCCCGCTGTATTGACCTCCCAATCTGCCGGATGTCGAATATCCCAGGCGCTGCCGTAGCTCTGTCGTATCCAGGTATCGTCTGATGGAGGCGATGGCTCCGTTGTGGCGGTTGCCGACTGTTCGTGCTGATCCTGGCCTCCCGCAGAGCGCGTCGATGGGATGCAGCCAACGAGCAAGATAAGCGCTAATCCCAGACCGACGCTCACGGCGACAAACCGCCTGCGGATGAACGAGTGTGCCATGTCTGTCATGAATACCGATCGTTTGAGGTGCATAGCACGTTTGCGGACGACCACGTTTGCAAATAGCTCACCACTGGACAGGATCGAGCGTCCAGTGGTGAGCATATCGACAGAAGATCGCAACTGAATACGCGACCAGCGATGTGCTAGATATTCCTAGTTTCCATAATTATACAGCAGGCTGCCCGGATAGCGGATCGTTGTGCCGCGCTTTGCATAGCCCTGGTATGGCTGCGACCCGACGTAGAAGGTCCAGCCGCCGATGGTCTTATCATTCACTGTCACAAAGCTGCCGTTTGCGC
>DASUTC010000014.1 GCA_036374795.1 Herpetosiphonaceae bacterium | reverse complement strand
TTGCTTCCGATCGCACGTTCAGATCTACCGAAGGTGGCCGCTGGCTGGGTCGGTACCGTGAAATGGACACACAAGCCACCTGCGGGCCGGTTTTCCACCCAGATGCGCCCGCCATGAGCCTCAATAATCCCCTGACAGATGGTTAGCCCCAGACCACTGCCGCCTGGCCCCAGTTCCGGTGGGGCTGCGCGGTAGAACTTTTCAAAGATGCGATGCTGCATGGCTAGCGGAACTCCAGGGCCTTCATCGGCGACCGTGACTTCCACGAACTCAGGCGTATGCCGTGCCGCAACACAAATGCTGGTGTGGGGCGGCGCAAATTTGACCGCATTCTCCAACACATTACTGAGCACCAAATCAATCTGCACCGCATCGGCGAGGACGAGTGGGAGATCGGGCGCAACCGTCACCTGGAGGTCGTACCCGTGCAGATAGGTCGCCAGGCGCTGAGCCGTCGCCCCGATGAGATCGCCGATCTCGACGAGGGTGTGTTGTCGACGGAAAGCCCCCGCTTCTAAGCGGGACATTTCCAGCAGGTTGCGTACCAACCGGTTCAGCCGATCCGCTTCACTCGCAATGGCTGCCGCAAACGAGCGTTGTGTGTCACTATCCCAGATCATCGTGGGATCAAGCAAATTACTCGCGGCTCCGGTGATGACGGCCAGGGGTGTCCGCAGATCATGTGACAGCGATGACAGGAGAATCCCCTTCAGGCGATCCGCTTCCTGTAGCGCATAGGTATGCATCGCGGCCTCGGTCGCACGTTCCCGCTCAACCATCAGGGTCAGCAGGTTACTCAGCATGGTCAAGAGGGGCAGGACCGGCTCCTGATCCCGCAAGGAGCGCGTGAGTCCGTACGCGCGGATCTCACCCACCGGCTGACTCCCAGCAGCGATGGGCATACGATCGGTGGGGCTCCCCTCAAGCACACCAGCCTGGGCAACGAGGGGCGGTTGATTCGCATCAAGCAGGAGGGTAATCGCGACCCCCGGTGCGCCGAGGATCGTACGGGCGGATGCCGCGATATGAGGCAAGATGGCCGCACAGGACGTGGCACGGCTCACGTCCTGACTGAGCTGGTAGAGGGCCGTCATTTGGTCAGCACGACGCTGCACCGCGCGTGATTGTTCGCGCTCGCGTGCCGCGAGGGTCCCCGTGACCAAGGAAACACCAAGAAAGATCGCCAGCTCCAGAAGATCCTGACGCCCCTCAATCGCCAACGTGTGCAGCGGTGGGACAAAAACAAAATTATAGGCGAGAAAGGAGGCGAGGGACGCGACGACGGCAGCAGCCCGACCAAACCCGATGGCGACCACCAGCACCAGGGGGACGTAGCACAAGACGAGATTCGCTGGCTGTAACACCGGCGTGAGGATGACCAGACTGAGGGTTAATACCACAACAGCTCCCAGCGTAATCCCCAGGGTGCGCAGGAGCGTTGATAGTCGGCGCGCTTCCATACATCTATTGTACGCGGTTGTACGAAGATCCGGCGATCAGGATCGGCGCTCCTGTGCCCTAAAGATGTACCCCGCGCGATCGAGCAGGCGCTGGCCGCCGAAGCCGAGGCGCGCGCTGGAGCAGCACGCCCACGAACGATCGGCGGCGATTGCAGCGGGGATGGAGCAGGCGCGACAGCAGGGCGTGCATACCGGACTGCCAGCCGACGCTGAAGGTATCGAGACGTTCCTAGCGAAGCCGACGAGCCAGCGTGCTTGTATGGTTTTCTCACATCGAGGCTCTCAGGCATCCTGCTCGCTGCCTCCGCTCGAGCAGGCGATCCTCGCCGACGATCCCAGCGCGTTCGAGGTTGCGTTGACCGCCAACGCCGAGGCACGCGCGCGCTGGAGCGTATAGCTCGCACGCGGGCGACAGCGATCACCAACGAGGCGCGCTGGCACGACCCATCTGGCGATTGCCGTGTACCAGGCAGGGACGCTTGACCGACTATCTGAGCGGGTCCGAGCCGTTGAGATATTCCTCGACATCGGTGTACCCATCGTGATCGAAATCGCCGCTTGAATCCGTCGGGGTCCCACGGCTCACGGTGCCAAAGGCGTGTTGTTCCCACGCATCCGCCATGCCGTCCTGATCGCTATCGACCGCGATCGGGCCAGCGGCGAGGTTCGGCCACACCACTGCATTCCCATTGGGGAAGGTCCCCATCCGGGTCCGCACATTGTCGATGATCCGCTGATCCGCGCTATCGCGAACCGGACGTGTCGCACCAGCGTCCTGGAGGATCCAGCGATATGCGTCGTGCGCGGTCTGCGCTGTGCGCAGCGAATAGGGCACAAAGCGCGCGGTGGCATAGACGGTTTGTGGATTCCCGCGCACGGTGGTAAATCCTTCCGTCACCGTGCCCTGCTCATACACTGAGCCAGGACGCAGCGTGGGATTCTCAGAGTTGGTTCGGGTTTCCCAGGCTAACAGGGTGGTCGTCATCGGCCCCTTAATAAACAGGTTGTTGATCAGATTTAGGGAGCGCGGATTTCCCTGCGCCGGACTCACGCCCCAGTTATAGACGACGTTATTGACCACCTCAATCAGCGCGCCACCCATGATCTGCGGCATCCGCTGGTCCGAGGTCGTCAGGAGATTATGGTGCAGGGTGATGCGTGTGGGATAAACATCCGTCGTCAATTGCGTGATATTTAGTCCGAAGGAGTGGCCGTGTTGGGCCGGGGTGGCCTCGGGATGGTTCGACAGGTACAGGCCTTCACCAATGATCGCGTGTTGAATCGTGATGTCGTGGGCACCGTTCAGGATGGACGCGCCGCCAATGTCAGGCCCCCAGACCAGCGAGCAATGGTCGAGCACGACATTGTAGACCGCATCCCGATCGGTTCCGTTGATCGCCAGCGCGTCCCGCGTAGCCACGGCACTGGTGGTGGGCGCGTCGCCGGGGCGGAGGCGGAGGTAGCGGATCACGACATCATGGGTCCGGATCATGAGCATGCCGCCCTGGATCTGCACCCCCTCGCCCGGCGCGGATTGCCCGGCAATCGTCAGGAACGGCGCGGTAATGGCAATATCGTCGCGCAAGGTAATGGTGCCCGCAACCTGGAAGAGCACGGTGCGCGGGCCGGACGCCGTCAGCGCGCTGCGCAGGCTGCCCGGTCCGGCGTCCGCTAGCGTGGTGACATAGAGAATGCGTCCGCCGCGCCCGCCCGGTGTCATCGCACCAAACCCTTCTGCCCCTGGAAACGCTGCCAGCGACCCGTCGGACGGAGGCGTCGGTGCCGGAGCGCCCCCCGTCACGCTCGTAGCAACCGGGATGTAGGCGCGTCGCTGCACCGCCGCACTGGCCGCTGAGGCAGCCACGGAGCGCTGGCCGCGCGGCGCGATTGCGACCATGAGGCACACCAGGATCAGGACCCCGACTGGACGGAACCGGCGCATGCTGGTTGATCGGAATCCCGGTGTGGTTCGTTCATCGCGTGCCATCGTGGGCCTCCTTTCACACGGATCACCTGGTCCGCATGAAACTATACGTGCCGGAGCGCGACAACCTGGCCTTCCCAACCGGCGCTGCATTATAGACCCGATCCTGGGATCTGTATAGCAAGCACCAGGCGTGATCCCCACACGATGATTCTCGGTGTGATCCAGGGTGCTGAGCTGCGGCCTGCGTGACACCGGGGAGGGGCGCAAGACTGGCATTGGGTCGGTGCCCTGGGTGTTCGGCCAGACGCACGACCGACGGTGCTGCTCGGAAGGCATCCATCGGCTGAAGCACACTCGGCCATGCCATACAGGATACGGTGACACTCTACACGGTTGCTATGGCTGTCCCCCGTATTCGGCCCCTCATCCGGCCTGGTAGTGCTCGTCGCTGACGTGCTCCATCCAGTCGACCGCCTTGCCGTCGAGCGCCTCCTGAATGGCGATATGCGTCATCGCCGTAGTCGGTGAAGCGCCGTGCCAGTGCTTCTCGCCGGCTTCGAACCACACCACATCGCCTGGACGGATTTCCTCAATTGGGCCACCGTCGCGCTGAACCCAGCCGCAACCCGCCGTGACGATGAGGACCTGCCCAAGCGGATGCGTGTGCCACGCCGTGCGCGCGCCGGGCTCAAAGGTGACGGCGTTGCCGGCCGCCCGCGCCGGAGCATGTGCCCCGAACAAGGGATCGATCCATACCACGCCAGTAAACCACTCGCCCGGCCCCCTTCCGGAAGGCTGTGAACCGACTCGCCTGATCTCCATGGTCTTGCTCCTCCTAATACCGATCGCCCAGAACCGTGATCGTTGCCATAGCGCCGTCGATGTGCTGGAGGTCGTCGGGGGTAAGGTCGACGGCCACGGCGCCGATGTTCTCGTCGAGGCGCTCGAGCTTGCGGCTGCCGGGGATCGGCACAATCCACGGCTTCTGGGCGAGCAGCCAGGCGAGCGCGATCTGCGCCGGTGTCGCGCCTTTCTGCGCGCCGATCTGGGTGAGCAGATCAACCACGCCCTGATTGGCTCTCATGGCCTCTGGCGTAAAGCGCGGGTTACGGCTGCGGATATCGGAGCTGTCGAACGTGGTGTTTTGATCGATCTTGCCCGTGAGATACCCCCGGCCCAGCGGGCTGTAGGGCACAAAACCAATGCCGAGCTCCTCACAGGTCGGCAGCACCTCCGCTTCCACCGTTCGCCACCACAGCGAGTACTCGCTTTGCAGGGCCGTGACCGGCTGCACGGCATGGGCGCGCCGGATCGTCGCTGCGTCTGCTTCCGACAAACCGAAGTGCTTGACCTTGCCTTCTTGAATCAGGTCTTTCACCGCCCCCGCGACCTCTTCGATCGGTACGTCCGGGTCGACGCGGTGTTGATAGAAGAGGTCAAGCGCCTCGACTCTGAGCCGCTTGAGCGACGCCTCGGCGACCCGCTTGATCTGCTCAGGCCGACTATCGAGGCCAGCCGTCGGACTCGGCCCCTGCTCGGCATCGTGCTTAAAGCCGAACTTCGTGGCGATGACGACCTGTTCGCGGAACGGCTCGAGGGCTTCACCCACGAGCTCCTCGTTGGTGAACGGACCATAGACTTCAGCCGTATCGAAGAAGGTGATGCCGCGCTCGACCGCCGCGTGGAGAAACGCGATCATCTCCGCTTTGTCGCCAACCGGACTGTCGCCAAAGCTCATGCGCATACAGCCAAGCCCAAGGGCCGAGACTTCCAGGCCGCTGTTGCCAAGGTTTCGTTTCTGCATGGTGCTTGCTCCTGTAATATGTGATTACTCTGTCGCCCTGCTCTGGCCTGTCGCTAACCTTGGACGGCGATATGTGCCGCCGGGACCAAGCTGCACAGGAACCGCTCGTCCGTTTAGGTCGGGCGTTGTGCTTCGCCTAACGCCTTCACGATGTTCGGGTCACGGTGGTCGAAGAAGCTGCTGGTTCTGGTGTCTAGCGTGGCAATCGCGGCCATATCGTCCGGGCGCAGGTCGAAATCGAAGATGGTGAAGTTTTCAACGATTCGTTCCTTGCGCACAGATTTCGGAATCGCCACGACGCCGCGTTGGGTTAGCCAGCGCAGAATGACCTGCGCCACGGTTTTCTGATATGTGTCTGCGATGGAGCGCAGCAATTCGTTTGCAAACATGTTGTGTTTGCCTTCCGCAAACGGTCCCCAGGATTCAATCTGTATATTGTGCTCCTGTAAGAATTTCTGGGTGTCGATTTGCTGATTGAATGGATGGGTTTCGATCTGATTCACCGCCGGAACCACCTGATGATGCACCATCAGGTCCATCACCCGATCGGGATGGAAGTTGCTGACTCCGATGGCGCGGATGCGGCCATCCCAGTACAGCTCCTCCATCGCGCGCCACGCGCCATACACATCCCCGAAGGGCTGGTGAATCAGGTACAGATCCAGATACTCGAGCTGTAACCGCTGCAACGATCGTTCAAGCGCCTGCCTGGCGCGTTCGTAGCTGGCATCCTGAATCCAGAGCTTGGTGGTGACAAACAGCTCGTCTCTCGGAACACCACTTCGCTGGATGGCGCCGCCAACTGCCGCTTCATTACCATATGCCGCCGCGGTATCAATCAGCCGATAGCCCACGCGGAGCGCTTCGGAGACACTGCGTTCGCACTCTTCGGCATCGTTCATCTGAAACACGCCGAACCCTAGCAGAGGCATGGTCACACCATTATTTAACGTCACTGACGGAATAGCTGACATAGCGGCTCCTCTCTGAGTGTTCAGCGCGGCACGAGTGTGATCGTCGCCGCGCGCGCTTGCGGGCTCATGATAGCGTCGATGATGCTGGCGGCGTAGCGGCGGTACTTGGTGCGGTACGCGGCGCCGATCTGGTCGTTGACGCCCGGCTCGATTTCCTCCACCTGGCAGCCGTCATAGCCGGTGCCCTGCTGGCAGTTGGTCTGCACGCCAGCGCGGCAGGTGGGGCAGGTGTTGTCGGAGGCCACGAACCCGCCGATCACGAACTGACCGGGCTGAACAGATGTGACGGCGCTGCCGACCTGCTCCACGATGCCGCAGTACTCGTGCCCGATCGCCCAGGGCTGCGTAAACTGATCGATGCCGCGGTAGGGCCACAGGTCCGATCCACAGATACACGTAGCCATGGTGCGGACGATCGCATCGGTGGGCTCGATGATCAGTGGGTCGGGACGTTCCTCATAGCGCACATCACCTGCGGCATGCAGCATGGCTCCTCGCATACAGATTCTCCTCTTCTCTTGCGCTCGGACGTGTTGTGCGCTGGCAGGGCGTGAAACCTGCCTGCGCGGATCGTCGCTTGCGTACCAGTATAGGAACCATGAAGCTCAGGTGGTAGAATGATTATCCAGAATCGTTGGATGATCCTCCACATCCTGATGGATGATGCTGGACCACCGGAAGAGATCGCGATGGATTCGACAGACCACCGCCAGGCAGAGCACGAGGTACGCAGAGCGCAGATCAGCCGAGATGAGCTGGTCGAGCGGATCGGGCGGGCCATCCGCGACAGGGAGACGGTGGAGCCGCTGCCCGGGCTATGGCTCCGCCGCGCCTGCGCGCCCACGGAACTCGGGCATGGCGTGTCGTTCCCGGCCTTCTGCGTGATCGCGCAGGGCAGCAAGGAGGTTGTGCTGGGCGACACCCGCTACCGCTACGACCCCGCACAGTACCTCATCGCCACCGCTGCGCTGCCCATCGCGAGCCGGATCACCGAGGCATCGCCGGAGCGGCCCTATCTGAGCGTCGTCCTCAAGCTCGACGCCACCCTCGTCGGCTCGGTCCTGGTCGAGGCCGGCCACCTCGCCTCGCGGCGGCAGCCCACCGTGACCGCCATCAACGTGAGTTCGCTGGACGTGAGCCTGCTCGATGCCGTGGTGCGGTTGGTCCGGCTCGTGGACACGCCGAGCGACGCGCACTTCCTCGCCCCGTTGCTGAAACGGGAGATCGTCTACCGGCTCCTGCGGGGCGCGCAGGGTGAACGGCTCCATCAGATTGTGGCTCTGGGTGGCTCTAGTGTCGCTCACCGCATCGCCGAGGCCATTGAGCGGCTGCGGCACGACTTCGCTCAACCGATGCGCATCGAGGATCTCGCGCGTGATCTCGGGATGAGCGTCTCGGGCTTTCACCAGCACTTTCGGGCAGTGACCGCGATGAGTCCGTTGCAGTTCCAGAAGCAGCTGCGGCTCCAGGAGGCCCGGCGGCTGATGCTCGGCGAGGGGCTCGACGCCGCGAGCGCCGGCTACCGCGTGGGCTACGGCGACGCCTCGCACTTCACGCGGGAGTACAAGCGGCTCTTCGGCGCGCCACCGATGCACGATGTGGAACGGCTGCGGAGCGGCGGTAGGGAACCGGTGGGCCAGGGAAGGGTGTAGCAGCCGATCATGAGATGACGTGGCTCGTGTTGGTCCAGGAGCATGGGTTTCTGGAATGGTAGATTAATGGCAGGAGACTCCCGCGAAGGACGTGCGCCATGAACGATGAGCAAGCCGCGCGCCTGGCCGCGATCCGCGCCTGGGCTTCTGCCACACCCGCAACCCCGTCTCGATTCAGAAGCGCCGCGCGGAGCGCCGCAGGACGCGCCACGGTGGTGGCACGTCGGTCATCACCGCTAAGGCCTCCCTGGCGCCCAGTGGGCGCGCAAGGTGGAGCTGGCGGCGAGGAGGCCGGTGACGAGCACAGCCAGGCGGACCACCAAGGGGCGGGGCACGGCGTGGGCGGGAATGGTCGCGGTGAGCTGGGTCAGGATGGTTTGGTACAATGGATGCTGAGCGGACATGCAGCGCCTCCGAGACGGTTAACGGTTGAGCACGCTGAACCATATCAGCTCGGCGCACGGTCCGCTCGTCGCCATGTCACAAGCTGTTGCCTATCTGTCCGCCCATGAACCGTACCGGGTGACGGAGCCGCCGTGACCGATGGGAGCACAACAGCGAGGAGCGCGAGGATCAGCATACCACGCCGCCGTAGTTGGAGCCGTGGCCGTAGGGCGACGACGACCACACATAGTTGGTCGGCAGAATGTAGTAGGCGATCGACATCACCGATGAAGTTGGTCCACAAGCCCACCAGCCGTTGAAGCCGTCTTTGGTATCGTAGTGCTGGTGGATATAGCCAGCCCAGTTATTGCGATAGCCGTAGCCGTTCGGACTCGGCGGTGTGGTGCCGATGGTGGCCTCCACGCGGCGTGAACCCTCAAGCGACTCAACCGATACCGGTGCGGCGTTGGTACCGATCGTTGCCACACCCCGCACCGGCGAGCGCAGCGTCAGGCCCTGACCGCCGACCGCCAGCAGGTTAAACTGACCGGGAACCTGATCGATCAGGCGGTAGCTGCGGTCGCGCGCGAGATCGACCAGATACACGCCATTCTCGGCCTCCGAGCGTTTCGGTAGCTCAGCCTTATCGAGCGAGCAGACCCAGCGTGCAACGCCGATCTGCGTGCGATCAGCGCTCCAGATCGCGGCGGCATAGCCGTACTCAGCGGACCAGCCGAGTATGCTCACGTCGCGACCGGTGATGGTTGCCACGGCGGTACCTGGGCGGCTGCCGTCGCTGATGCGGATCTCGCTCTTAACTTCGGGGAACTCCACCGCGTAGGCGAGCCACGCTGCATCCGGCGACCAGGCTGCCGAGGAAACCAGCGCGTGTTCGAGCCGATAGGTGCGCCGTTCGCTGGATCGAAGACGCGCAGCTCCCGTGCGCGCACGCCGTCAAAGTCGTTGAGGATCGCGATCTTGCCGAGATCGTTGGAGGCGCTGACCTTAACGGTATAGGCTTTGCCGCTGACCTGAACATCGGTAAGCGACTCGTGCTCCCGTTGCGCGCTGCGTAGATCGTGTACGTGAGCCGGTCATCAGCCTGGCACTGCTGCGCGAGGTCAGCGATGTCGATGGGATTGTGTCGTCGCTGACCAATCTTGGCCTCGTGAGCTATGTGCAGGGAGACGCTGCCACGGCTGGGGCATATTTCGCAGAAAGCCTGGTCATGTACCAACGGCTTGGACGCAAGCAGGGCATTGGGCTGTGTTTAGCGGGGATTGCCGGGGTAGACGAAGCCTGTGGTCATCCAGCGCTGGCCGTGCCGCTGTCAGGAGCGACCACGGCGCTGCTGGATGCGCTCGGCGTGCAGCTCGATCCGATCGACCGAGCCAATTACGAACACAATCTGATCGCGGCGCAAAACCAGTTGGATGCTGATCAGTATGCAACAGCCTGGGCCGAAGAACAAACCATGCCATTGGAGCAGGCAATCACAGCGGCTCTGGGCGTATTGCTCCGACCCTGCGTGTGAACTGTCATCGGACGTGTCAGGCCGGATCAAACGGTGCGTAAAGCGCGGACGTTCCTTGTTCGATCCGCTCCATCATCGCCTCGCCGCTCAAAGCTGGGGCAGCAGAGAGCAGGGCTGCGGAGCGGCGGCAAGCGCCAGTCCCACGCTGATGCTGCCCAGCAGCGTTCATGGGCGGCGCGGGTATGTCCCCGTACCTGACGCGGCATCTATCGGGAACGGCAGAGGAGATATGGAGTGACGCACGAGAACGTTGCAGACATCTACAAGCTCACGCCCATGCAGCAGGGCATGCTCTTTCACACGCTATATGCCTCGGAACCAGGCGTGTATGGCGTGCAGTGGAGCTGTACTCTGCATGGTAATCTCGAAGCCTCGGTCTTTAAGCGAGCCTGGCAGGGTGTGGTAGATCGCTATCCCGTTTT
>DASUTC010000013.1 GCA_036374795.1 Herpetosiphonaceae bacterium | reverse complement strand
GCCGCGCAGCAGATGCATCGCCAGCGGGTTCTGAAGCCGCTGCTGGATCACTCGCTTGAGCGGACGCGCGCCGTAGATCGGATCGTAGCCTTCTTCGGCCAGCCTGCGCCGGGCATCGGGCGTCAGATCCAGCGCGATCTTGCGGTCGCCAAGCAGCTTGCGCAGCCGACCAAGCTGAATCTCCACGATCTGCCCGATCTGCTCGCGGCTCAGCGGGCTGAAGACGATCATCTCGTCGATGCGGTTCAGGAACTCTGGCCGCAGATGCGCGCGCAGCTCCTCGAACACGCGCACGCGGATCGCATCTTCGCTGGCGCCCTTCTGCGCCAACTCCTGAATCTGGATGCTGCCGATGTTGCTGGTCATGATGATCACGGTGTTCTTGAAGTTGACCACACGACCCTGGCCGTCGGTGAGCCGACCGTCGTCCAGCACTTGCAGCAGCACGTTGAACACATCTGGATGTGCCTTCTCGATCTCGTCGAGCAGCACCACGCTGTAGGGCCGTCGGCGCACGGCCTCGGTGAGCTGGCCGCCCTCCTCATAGCCCACATAGCCTGGAGGCGCGCCGATCAGCCGCGCCACGGTATGCTTCTCCATGTACTCCGACATATCGATGCGGATCATCGCGTGCTCGTCGTCAAAGAGAAACTCCGCGAGCGCTCGTGCCAGCTCCGTCTTACCGACGCCGGTCGGCCCCAGGAACAGGAACGAGCCCAGCGGACGATGCGGATCTTGCAGCCCGGCCCGCGCGCGGCGCACCGCGTCGGCTACGGCCCGCACGGCCTCACCCTGCCCGACGACGCGCTGATGCAGCCGCTCCTCCATCTTGACCAGCTTCTCGACCTCGCCTTCCAGCAGCTTGCTGACGGGCACGCCCGTCCAGCGCGAAACCACCTCGGCGATGTCCTGCGAGTCGACCTCCTGCTTGAGGATCGAGCTGCCGCTGGTCTGCAACTGGGCCTCGGCGTCGGCCAACTGCTGCTCAAGGCGCGTCAACTGGCCGTATTGCAGCTCGGCGGCTTTGTTGTAGTCGTAGTCGCGCTGCGCCCGCTCGATCGCCACATGCGTCTCGTCGATCTGCTGCTTGAGCTGCTGGATGCGCTGGATCTGCTCGCGCTCGCGCTGAAGCTGCGCCTCCACGGCGTGACGGCTTTCGCGCAGGTTCGCCAGCGTCTGCTCGATCTTGTCGAGACGCTCCTTGCTGGCGGTATCTTTCTCTTTCTTCAACGCCTCGCGCTCGATCTCAAGCTGCATGATCCGGCGCTTGAGATCGTCCAGCTCGCGCGGATCGCTGGTGATCTCCATCCGCAGCCGCGCCGCCGACTCGTCGATCAGGTCGATCGCCTTGTCGGGCAGGAACCGATCGGTGATATAGCGGCTGGAAAGCCGCGCCGCCGCCTCGATCGCCTCGTCGCTGATCGTCAGCTCATGATGTTCTTCATAGCGCTTGCGCAGCCCGCGCAACATCTCGACGGTCGTCTCGACATCGGGCTCCTCGACAAACACCGGGCTGAAGCGCCGCTCAAGCGCGGCATCCTTCTCGATATGCTTGCGATACTCGTCGATCGTCGTAGCGCCGACCACCTGCAAATCGCCGCGCGACAGCGCCGGCTTGAGCATGTTCGAGGCATCGATCGAACCGGCAGCCGCACCCGCGCCAACCACGGTATGCAGTTCGTCGATAAACAAAATCAGCCGCCCGGCCGCC
>DASUTC010000012.1 GCA_036374795.1 Herpetosiphonaceae bacterium | reverse complement strand
TGATCGGGAAGGTGTCCCGCACGCACCGCCGCGTAGGCCGCCGCGACTTCGCGGCTGAGCACGCCCACCGACCAGCCATCGGCGATGCTGTGGTGCAGCGTCAGCAGCAGGATATACTCAGCTGCGGCCAGGCGCAGCAGCGCGAGCCGCAGCAGGGGGCCGCGCGCGAGATCGAAGGGCTGGCGCACGACCTGGGCGGTGTGGTGGGCGACGGCCTCGGCCTGGGCGGACGGGGCCAGCCGGGTGAGATCGTGGACCGGCAGCGGCAGATCGCGGGCGGGGGCGATGCGCTGGTGGGGCTGGCCGTGGACGAGGACGAAGGTGGTGCGCAGCGCGGCCTGGCGGGCGACGAGGTGCTGGAAGGCGGCGCGGAGCGCGGCCTCATCGAGGGGACCGCGCAGGCGCACGGCCAGCGGGATGGTGTAGGCCGCCGTGTCGGGTTCGAGCTGATCCAGCAGCCACATCTGCTGCTGCGCGTACGAGAGCGGGTAGAGCAAAACCTCGGCGTCCGGCCCGCTCTCCGCCGCACGGTAGAGTGCCCGATCCGCTGGCAGCAGCTCAGGCAAACGCTCGACGGTCGCATCTCGTCGCGCCCGGTCGAGCGCCTCCGACAGCCCGGCCACGGTTGGTCGCTCGAACAGCGCGCGCAGCGGTAATTCGATCTGGAACAGCGTGCGGATGCGCGAAAGTACCTGCGTGGCGAGCAGCGAGTGACCGCCCAGCGCAAAAAAATTCTGCTGCCTGCCGATCCGTCCAAGCCCCAGCACGTCGCGCCACACTCCCGCGACCAACTCCTCGGTTGGTGTGCGCGGCATGTCGCTATCAGTCGCCTCGTCCTCCAATGCGGCGGGTGCGGGCAGCGCCTTGCGATCGAGCTTGCCGTTGGGCGTCAGCGGCAGCGCATCCAGAAAGACGAACGCGCTCGGCACCATGTAGTCAGGTAATCGATCTTTGAGGTAGGTGCGAAGGTCGGAGGTCAGGCCCGCACCCAGGCCGGGTGCCATGCCGGGTGCCCTCCGGGCATGGCACCCGGCATGGCACCCGCCCTCTCCATGCCCGGAGGGCCCTCCGGTAGGAGAGGGGGATCGTTGCTCCTCGCCCCTTTGTTCCTTTGTTCCTTTGTTCTGTTGTTCTACCACGTACGCAACCAGCCGCTTCTCCGGGTGCCCACCTGCGGGCGGCTGATCCTCCCACGGCTGCACGGCAGCAGCCTGGACGGCGGGATGCTGCGCCAGCACAGCCTCGATCTCGCCCGGCTCGACCCGAAAGCCGCGAATCTTGATCTGCTGATCGACGCGGCCCAGGCATTGAAGCGTGCCGTCGGCGAGGTAGCGCCCCAGATCTCCCGTGCGGTAGAGCCGATCGTCGTCCGCGCCGGTCCACGGGTTGACCGCGAAGCGCTGCCGGGTGAGATCCGCGTCGTCGAGGTAGCCCAGCGCCAGATAGGGCGTGCGCACCCAGATCTCGCCGATCTCGCCGACGCCCGCGACCTGTCCGGCGGCGTTGAGGACCAGCAATTGCACGCCGTCGATGCCGCAGCCCACGGGAACGCGCGCGGCCTGGGGATCGGCTGCGAGCCGCTCAGGCGGGACGATGAAGCAGCCCATCGCTTGCGGCGTTTCGGTCGCGCCGTAGAAGTTGACGTAGGTAGCATTGCCTGCCCAGCGCTGCGCGCGGGCAAGATCACGCATCGTCAGCGTATCGCCGCCGAAGCACAGGAGTCGCTGCGCGGGCAGATCGAGGGGATCGGCACACGTCTCGAACTCGTCGGAGAGCATCTGCGCCAGCGCGGGCGTGATGTGCGTCACGGTGATTGCCTCGTCGTGGAGCCAGCGCAGCAGCCGCGATGGAGCGTGGAGATCGTCGGGATCGGGAATGCAGAGGGTCGCGCCCAGGCAGAGCGGCGTGAAGATGTCGCGCAGCAGCGGATCATGGGCCAGCCCCGACAGCATACTGAAGCGATCGTCGGCGCTGAGCCGGAACGTGTCGGCGTACCAGCGCAGAAAGTGGGTCAGCGGGCGGTGGCTGCCGACAATGCCCTTCGGCATGCCCGTCGATCCAGACGTGAACGCGATATAGGCGCGATCGTCGGGCGCGACCGAGAGCGCAGGCATCGTGTCGGCGTACGCGCCAAACGCATGGTCGCGGTCGGCCTGAGCAGGCACCACCAGCCGCGCGATCTCCGGCTGCTCCGAGAGGAACGCCGCCAGCTCATCGGGGATGTCGCCCGCCGCCTCAAGCTGAAGCACGGCGCGGGGTGCGGCAGCCCGCAGCGTTGCGATCAGCCGCGCGGCGGGATAGCCTGGGTCGAGGATCGTGAAGGCCGCGCCTGCCTTGAGCACTGCCAGCATCGCCCAGACCAGCGCCGCGCTGCGCTGTCCATAGATCGCCACGCTCGCTTGCTCGCCGACGCCTTGCTCGCGCAGGCAATGGGCCAGCCGGTTGCTCGCGCTGTGCAGCGCCGCATACGACCACACATCCCGGCGATCTTGGAGCGCGATCCGCTCCGGCGTCTGCTCCGCCTGGCGGGCAAACCATTCGTGGACCGCGCCGTACCAGTCGGCGCATAGCGGCTGCGACGGATCGGGCAGCAGCGCTGCCATCGACGGCGTGACGAGCGACAGGCTGCCGATCCGCGCTTCGGGCTGTGCCACCGCCTGCGCAAGCAGGCAGCCGATCTGATCGAGCAGCGCCTCGACCGTGCCATGCTCGAAAAGATCGCGGTTATAGACCAGCTCCAGCCGCAGCACGCCCGACGACTCCTTGGCGTAGAGCGACAGATCGAACTTGGCATCCGGCTCAGGCAGCGTCTCGATCTCGCTGGTGATGCCGGGTAGCTTCAGGCCAGCCTGCTCGAAGTTATGCATGTTGAGCATGACCTGCACCAGCGGGTTACGGCTCGGATCGCGCTCCGGGTGCAGCGCTTCGACCAGATGCTCGAAGGGCAGATCTTGATGGGCGTAGGCGCCGAGGCACGTCGCGCGCACGCGCTGGAGCAGCTCGCGAAAGCGCGGATCGCCCGCAAGCTGCACCCGCAGCGCCAGCGTGTTGACGAAGCAGCCGATCAACTCCTGGGTAGCAGCATGAGTGCGGTTGGCGCTCGGCGCGCCGATCAGCAGATCATCCTGGCGGCTGGCGCGGCTGAGCACCGTGGCGAAGGCCGCCAGCAGCGTCATAAAGACGGTAACACCCGTCTGCTGGCTCAGCCGCTCGACCGCCGCCGTCAGATCGACCGGCAGCGTCCGCGCGACGCTTGCTCCGTCGAAGGTCTGGACGCTCGGACGTGGCCGATCGGTGGGCAGATCGAGGATCATGGGGGCCTGATCGAGCTGACGCTGCCAGTAGCGGCGGAGGCGCGCGCCCGCAGGCCCGGCGAGCCACTGGCGCTGCCAGCGCGCGTAGTCGGCGTACTGCACCGGCAGCGGTGTCTGATCGGGAAGGTGTCCCGCACGCACCGCCGCGTAGGCCGCCGCGACTTCGCGGCTGAGCACGCCCACCGACCAGCCATCGGCGATGCTGTGGTGCAGCGTCAGCAGCAGGATATACTCAGCTGCGGCCAGGCGCAGCAGC
>DASUTC010000011.1 GCA_036374795.1 Herpetosiphonaceae bacterium | reverse complement strand
ATAGGCGTGCTCCCACACGTCGTTGCCCATGATCGGGTAGTGACCCTCGCTGAGCGGATTGTCCTGGTTGGCCGTGCTCATGATCTGGAGCTTGCCGTCGCTGGTGCGCACCAGCCAAGCCCAGCCGCTGCCGAAGCGCTTGGTGCCCGCGTCGTTGAACTGCTTCTTGAACTCCTCGAAGGTGCCGAATGAGTCGGTGATCGCCTGAGCGAGCGCGCCGGTCGGCTCGCCGCCGCCGTTCGGACCCATGATCTGCCAGAACATGGTGTGGTTGACGTGGCCGCCGCCGTTGTTGCGTACCGCCGCGCGAATATCCTCCGGCACGCTGTTGAGGTCGCGGATCAGATCGTCCGCGCTCTGGCTTTGCAGGTTGGGATATTTCTCCAACGCGGCGTTTAAGTTGTTGACATACGCCGCGTGGTGCTTATCGTGATGGAGCTGCATCGTCTGCGTGTCGATGTGCGGCTCTAAGGCATTGTAGTCGTACGGTAAGGGCGGTAACTCGTGTGCCATTGCAATCCTCCTTGTTCAAGAACGAATAACCGATAGAGATCGCCGCAAACCATGTGCCACTGTCACCCGTCCATTGGATCAGGTTGTGTGGCCTCAGGAGGCGCGGCTCGACGAGTCATCGATAAACACGTGCGTATCCGGCGGTGGACCCGCCACCGGCACGCTCGTCGCCGCGCGCTCGCGCGCGATAGTTTCTGCAAACGCTTCCAGCATGGCCTGCTGCCTGGGGTTGAGGTAGGCGACCGTCCGCCTGGCCTTGACGGTCTGCCAGGCTTCCTCAACACTCATACTAGTGTACACCAGATAGCAGGCGCATAAGAGCGCCGATCGGCCTACCCCGGCGTGACAATGGATCAGCACCATCTTGCCCGCGCGGACAGCCTCATCGATGAAGGCCGCGCCCATGCGCAGCTGCGCGAGCGTCGGGATCGAGTGGTCGATCGTCGGCAGGCGCAGGTAGCCGTCGGGCTGAAGCTCGCCAAACGCATCTTCGTCGTGGCGCTCGGCCTGCAAGCTGACGACCACGCTCACGCCCTGCGAGACGAGCTGCCGCCAGTCGTGCGCGTCGATAAAGCCGCCGACAACGAGATGCGGGGTGATGGCGTCCGCGTTCGGCGGCAGATCGGGACGGCCCCGCCGCTGCCAGCGTCGCCAGCTTGCGAACATCCGCGAGCGCGCGCGAAATGCTGAGTGAGGAATACGCATCGATAAATCGCCATTTCTCCAAAGATTCTTCTTGATTGTACATGCAGCGGGCAAGGCTGGCAAAAATGCTGCTAGAAGAGTGCTAGAAGGCGTTGGACAGATCCGCGAGATATGCTACCATCGCGGCATGTTGCAAAGGTGCTGTCATGAACCTGCATCGGATCAAGGTATGGCCGTTGGTCAAAGCCGCTGCGCTCAAGTGGAACGGAGATAACTGTGTCCGGCTTGGCGCGTCGCTCTCGTACTACACGCTTTTTTCCCTCTTTCCGCTGATTCTGGTCGTGCTGACGATCGTGCGCCTGCTACTCGCCAACTCCGACGCGGCGCAGGTGGCGATCCTCAACGCGCTGGAGAGTATCACCGGCGGCTTTCGCGACGATTTTGTGAATGCGCTGGAAGCGGCGCAGAAGACGCGCAGCGCCTCCGGTATCGTCGGCACCGTCACGCTGATCCTGGGCGCGTCCTGGGTCTTTGGCGAGCTGGTTAGCGCGTTCAATATCATCTGGGGCGTGGAAGCGCCGTCGCAGGGCGGGCCGCTCGAATTTTTGCGCGCCACCTTTTTCTCGTTTGCGCTGGTGCTGGCGGGAGCGTTTCTGCTGCTGGTGTCGATGATCGTCAGCGCGATCCTGACCGCGCTCGGCGAGTTTATGCACACGCTGCCCGGCGGCGTGATCGTGTGGAGCCTGGTGCAGCTCGCGATCAACCTTGGCGTGCTCACGCTGATCTTTGCGCTGCTGTTCCGCTATTTGCCGCAGACCGATGTCACCTGGCGCGATGTGTGGCTCGGCGCGGTGCTGACCGCGATCCTCTGGTCGCTGCTTCAGTTTGCCATCGCGTACTACATCACGTTCAGCAGCTACAAAAACTATGGCGCGGTCGGCTCGATCCTGGCGCTGGTCGCCTGGGTCTATCTGTCGTCGCAGGTAGTCTTCTTCGGCGGCGAGTTTACGTCGGTCTATGCGCAGCAGTACGGCAGCCGCGCGGAGGTCGCGGTCGATCCGCTGTGTGCCTCTGTCGGCATGAATCTGCCGGTGTCCATGCCGATGAAGCGTGCGGATACGTCGCTGGCCCGTGAGCGCGTCGTCAGCGGCGCGACCGGCGCGGTGCTGGGCGTTCTCGGCACGGTCTGCGTCACGACGATCGCGCTGCTCGTCGGGCTGGGGCGAGCCGTGCGGCGGCTGCGCGCGGGCTAGGGGGTGGAGAACAAAGCATAAAGAACAAAGGGGAGAACAAGAGAACAAGAGGAGAACAAAAAACCGCGAACTTTGAACTTTGAACTCGAACCAAGGAGCTGTATGCCAATCTCGATGATCGTACATGGCGGCGCGTGGGCCATTCCCGACGCCGAAGTCGATGCGCATCTGCGCGGCGTGAGCGCGGCCCTGGCTGCGGGCTGGCACCTGCTGTCCGCTGGCGCGTCGGCGCTGGATGCCTGTGAGGCGGCGGTGCGGGCGATGGAGGACGATCCAACCTTCGACGCTGGCGTTGGCTCCTTTCTCAACGCGGTCGGGCAGGTGGAGATGGACGCGGCGGTGATGGATGGTCGCACGCTCGACGCGGGCGCGGTGGCGGCGATCGGGCGGGTGCGCAATCCCGTGCGTCTGGCGCGACATGTGATGCAGACCGAGCATGTGCTGGTCGTCGGCGCGGGTGCGGAGCAGCTTGCCGAGGCGGTCGGCATTCCCTGCTGCGAGCCGCTCGACCTGGTGGTGCCCCGCGAGCGGGAGCGCTGGCAGCGCATCCAGGCCGATCCGTCGTTCGCGATCGAGGATGCGTTTCGCGGCCACGATACCGTGGGCGCGCTGGCGCTCGACGAGCGCGGCAACATTGCGGCGGCGATCTCGACCGGCGGCGTGCCCAACAAACTGCCGGGTCGCGTCGGCGATACGCCGCTGATCGGCTGCGGGCTGTACGCCGACGACGAGGCGGGCGCGTGCTGCGCTACAGGACTCGGCGAGGCGATCATCCGCGTGGTGCTGTCGAAGTCGGTGGTCGATCGGCTGGCGCACGGCGAGAGCGCCCAGGATGCCGCCGACCACGCGATCGAGATGATGGCGCGGCGCACCGACGGCGCGGCAGGCTGTATCGTGCTACGGCCCGACGGCTCGGTCGGCGTGGCGCATAACACGCCGCGCATGGCCTATGCCTATCGCTGCGGAGCCGACGAGCCGGTCGTCGGTGTGCGCCACGGCGAGCGCTGACGGCCTGGCGGCAACGTCACTTCTGGCTGTGCCGAAGCACAGGCTTCGTCACGGCGCGTCTCGCGGCGCTGGCCCGCGCGCTCAGCAGGCAAACGCCAAGCGCCATGAGCATCCCCACCGCCGCCACGCGAAAAATGCCGACCGCGCCGATTCGATCCAGCAGCGCGCCGCCCACCAGCGAGCCGGTGATCGCTCCAAATCCAAGCGACGTGGAGCTGAGCAAACCCTGCGCGGTCGCCGCTCGCTCCCGTCCCGCTAGCTCGTGAACCAGCGTTACCGAGGCCATCAGATACATGCCGAATGAAAGGCCGTGCAGGAGTTGCACCGCCAGCACCGCGTAGGGCGACGGCGGGATGCTGTAGAGCAGGAAGCGAAGCATGTACGCGCCGACCGCAAGGATAAAGATCCGGCGGCTGGTGAAGCGCTCAAGCAGCCATCGGCCAAAAATCAGCACCGGTAGCTCGCTGATCGCTGCAACGACCGATGCCGTGCCGACCAGCCGCGCGGTGCCGCCGATCTCGATCAGGTAAATACCCAGGTAGCTCGACATGATCGTCGCGTTGCTGGTGACAAGATAGACTGTCAGCAGCAGCAGGGCAACCGAGCGATCCCGCACGATCTCAGAGACACCCTGCCATATCGGCTGGGCGGAGCGTGGCTGCAACGGCGGCAATCCCAGAGTCGCGGCGCAGGTGAGCAGCAGCGTGACGGCGTAGGCGATCAAGAAGACACTAGAGACGCTCTGGCCCATCCACCAGGCTAGCAGCCAGACCATGACGATAAATCCAATCGAGCCCCACATGCGTATCCGCCCGAACGATGTGCCCTCACGATCGCTGATCATCATCGCGTAGCTGTCGAGGAGCGCGGGCACGGCGGCCAGACAGATCGCCAGCAGCACCATCAGCGGCAGCAGCGCCACAAAGCTGGTCGTCTGCGATAGCAGCAGCGCGGCAACTACCGCCACCAGCAGCGTGCAGCGCAGCAGCAGACGATGCGCCGAAAAGCTATCCGCCAGCCCGCCCCACAGCGGCGCGATAAAGGCAATGCCCAGCGGAAGGATCGCCCCCAGCACGCCGATCTGTAAGCCGCTGAGCTGGAGATGACGGTAGTACAGGGCAATATACGGAGCGAAGCAGCCGATCGCTGCAAAGTACCAAAAGTAGCTGCAACTGAGCCATATTCCAGCGCGCGCGGCCTGTAACCTCGGCAATCGGATTCTAACCATACCGCCGCCTGTTCGCTAACACTGTCAACATAACGTCCTTCCTCTCAACCGACCCATCCCAAGTTTATCTATCCGCCGCTAAGGCAGCGCCAGCAGCAAGCCGCGCACCAAAGAACAGAGAACAGAGAACAAAGGCCATCCTAACCTGATCCGCGTTTCTTTGTTCTTTGTGCGCCGGGTGCCCATGCCGGGCTACCATGACCAAAAGGCACCCGCATGGCATCAGGTTCTTTGTTTGTTCTCCCCCATTAGGCCAAATGGCATATTGTATTGTCGCCGGGAATATGATAACATTCTTGAGCGACAAACTTAGCAATAGGTGAAGAGTATGGGCCGCATCTACGAAAATATTACCGAAACGATTGGTCGCACGCCGCTGGTCAAGGTTGGGCGCATCAACGATACGCACGCGACTATTGCTGCAAAGCTGGAGTTTTTCAACCCCGGCGGCTCGGTGAAGGATCGCATCGGTTTCTCCATGATTGATGCAGCCGAGCGTGAGGGCAAGATCAAGCCCGGCGTCACGACGCTGGTCGAGCCGACGAGCGGCAACACCGGCATTGCGCTGGCGATGGTCGCGGCGGCACGCGGCTACCGGCTGATCCTGACGATGCCTGAAACGATGAGCCTTGAGCGGCGCAAGCTGCTGAAAGCGTACGGTGCTGAGCTGGTGCTCACGCCGGGAGCCGAGGGCATGAGCGGCGCGATCAAGCAGGCCGAGGCCATCGCCGCCGAGCTTCAAGACAGCTTCATCCCGCAGCAGTTCAAGAATCCGGCCAATCCTGAGATCCATCGCAAGACGACCGCTGAGGAGCTGTGGGACGATACCGACGGCCAGATCGATATTCTGGTGGCGGGCATCGGCACCGGCGGCACGATCACTGGCGTGAGCGAGATCATCAAGGCGCGCAAGCCCAGCTTCCAGGCGATTGCGGTCGAGCCGGAGGCGTCGCCGATCCTGTCGGGTGGCAAGCCGGGGCCGCACAAGATCCAGGGCATCGGCGCGGGCTTCATCCCCGATGTGCTCAATACGTCGGCCTACGACGATGTGATCCGTGTCTCGAACGAGAGCGCCTACGCCACGGCCCGGCGCTTCGGCAAGGAAGAAGGCTTGCTGCTTGGTATTTCGGGCGGCGCGGCGGCCTGGGCGGCGCTCGAAGTGGCGCGGCGGCCTGAGAATGCGGGCAAGCTGATCGTCTTTATCGCGCCCTCGAATGGCGAGCGCTATCTTTCGACGCCGCTCTACGAAGAGGTCTAGCTGATCCAACACTTCGTCTTGGCAGCGCCGCCGAGCACAACAGGCTCAAGGTGTCGCCAGGTTTGTCTATCAAGTTTCTTCAGTGCCTCCAATTCGGAGGCACTTTTCTTTTGGGTGATAGCTGTGATTCAGCTTAAGAATCTCCGAAAAATCTATCAGCAGCCTGGCCGTGAGATCGCCGCGCTCGATCCCCAGACGACGCGCTCGATCGCATGCGGTCAGCGGCGCTCGATCCAGCGCTCGTGGCATTCCGGGCAGTGGATGCGGACGATCAGCGGGGCGACGCGCGCCACATAAAACGGGCGGTAGGGCTGGTCGATGGTGTGGCAGGCGGGACAGGCGATCGGCGCGTTAGCCGGACGACGCAGCAGCCGCCATAGCTGCTCAAGCGCGTAGAGCAAGATCGCCAGCACGAACATAAAACTATACGCGCCGAAGAGCGCTGCCAGCGGTAGAAATGAGCTATGCCATGGCTCAGGCAGCAGCGCGATGAGCACGACCGGCCCCAGCGAGCACGCGAGCGATGTCACCAGATAGCGAAGCTGATCGACAATATGGAGCGAGTGGTTATAACGGTCCATCAGGCTGCGGTTTCCTTCGCTTCTTTAGCTGGCTGATAATCCTTCGGAACGATCAGCAGCGCTCCTTGAGGTACTGCCTCGACATAGAGCGGGGTGGTTCCAAGCTCCTCGCCGTCGATCTCGGTCGGCAGCGGCGGTCGGGCTGTAATTTTTACTCGCGAAGCGCTCAGATAGGTCAAGGCGCTATGTCCGGTAAATCGGCGGGTCAAAATGCGTAGGAGAATCTGGAGCGCGCCCCAGAGCGTTGCCGACGAAACGATCACCAGATCGAGCTTCCCGTCGTGCGGCTGAATGTTTGGCCCCAGCGCAAGTCCAAAGCTCTCGATCTCGCCTACGTTAACTACCATGATCGTGTGGGCGCGCAGCCGTCGGCGTTTGCCGTCCACTTCCAGGTCGATCCGGGCGCGCCGCAGGGTAAACAGGTGTTTGATCCCGGTGACAACATAGGCCGCGAAGCCCAGCACGTTTTTGAGCTCACGCGATGCGTCTGCGATTAATCGTGCATCATACCCAGCTCCGGCCACAAGCGCAAAGTAGCGATCTTCGTTGGGCAAGTAGCCTACGTCGAAGCGCTGGGCCTTTCCGATGAAGGCCGTGTCCAGCGCCTGCTGCGGATCGGTTGGGATATTGACCGCACGTGCCAGGAGGTTGGCCGTTCCTACCGGTATCTGCGCCAGGGGAACGTGCGCGCCGCTTTTGATCAGCCCGCTCATCGCCTCCATAATGGTTCCGTCGCCGCCCGAAACCAGCACCAGATCGAAGCCGTCTGCCTCGGCTTGCTGCGCCCACATGAAGGCATCGCCGGCATCCTGGGTTTCCCGAAGCTCATACGCTACCTGCTCACGGGCGCAGCGCTCCTCGATCAATTGGCGCGTCTGCCCCACATCATGCCGTCCAGAAGCTGGATTGATGATCACCAGAATACGACGATACACGGCCATCTCGACTCCCTTGGAAACATTACGAAGCTTACGGAGTAGATGATGTTAGCAACTTCTGTCCCAGCGCTGGCAGAAGGCCCTGCTGCGGCACCAGCGCGTACGCGCCATTCACGGATGTTTCCCAGACCATCGAGCCGTCGACGGTGTAGCGTCGCACCTGCGCCGGGTCGATCTCCCTCATGCTCCAGAGCATCGACAGCACTACATCCGGCGGCATATCGGTTTGAATATAGGGCGTCAGCGCGGCGGTAAGCTGATCAGCCTCATGCAGATTTTGAAAGATGCCGCGCTCCTTGAGCCTCTGCGCAATGCCGACCAAAACAAGCTGCTGCCGCTTGATCCGCTCAAAGTCCGAGTCTGGGTGCCGCGTGCGGGCGAACATCAGCGCCGCCGCGCCGTCCATCTGCTGCGGCCCCGGCAGGAAATGCGCGACGGTATAACCATAATCGTCGGTTGGGAAACGCCCATCGTACAGCTCCTTGGGCACATCCACGGTAATCCCGCCAAGCGCGTCGATCAATGAGCGAAATCCGGCAAAATCGATCACCACGGCATGGTCGATCGTCAGGTTATATGCCTGCTGAAGTGTTTGTTTGGCTAAGGCCATACCGCCGCCGGGCTGGGCCATCTCGCCCTGATAAAACGCGCCGTTGACTTTGCTCTCACCGTATCCCGGAATATTCAACCATAGATCGCGCGGCATCGACAGGAGTGCTACATCGCCACGCTGCGGATCGATTCGCGCCAGCATCAGCGCGTCGCTGCGGGCACGCATGTCCTCGCCGGGTCGAGCATCGAGGCCAAGCAACAGGACGGTCATCGGTTGTGCGAAAGGTAGCGTCGGAGTAGGAGTTGGCACAATCGTCGGAGTGGTTGTCGCCGTTGCCGTAGCGCGGGAAGTTGGGGTGCTCGTCGGTGTGCCTGTCTCCGTCGGCTCTATTGCCGCAATGAGCGCTGTAGCGCTGGTCGATGCTGGCACGCTCGGCAGCTCGATCGACTCGGGCGCCGCAACTACGTTCCAGCTCTTCATATCACGGTTGTATGCGCGGTACAGCGGCAGGCCCAAATACCAGCCAAGAAACAATAGCAACAGAAGAGCAGATCCGAGCACGAGCCTCAGCGGCGAAGAACCTATGCGAGTCGAGCGGGCGGGCGATCGAGGCGTCCTTGCAGGGCCGGCTGCTTTCGGTTCCGGCGGCGCAGGAGGTATCCCCTTGGGAGCAATCTTTGTAACGACGGGCTGGGCTGGCGGCTGTATCGATCTGGCTGTTGGTGTTGTAACTAATGCGGTGAGTAAGCGCTGATCAAGCTGCTCGCGGTAGGCGCGGCACTCGGCACAGGCTGCTAAGTGAAAGCCAAGCTGAGGATCGCGACCACGAGTAGACCCTGGGATAATACCTTGATCGAGTAGGCGACGGGCTTCGGCACATATCATGAAAGACCTCGTTGGTAGGAGTATACATTTTAACAAACCTCAAACAAAGACCGCAAGCCCATTAAGCTGATAAAATCTTGATATACGGCATTCCAAAGCTGTATTTGCTATATGCTGTCGTAATTTGACAAATAATTCTAGCGTGCTATACTACCGCGCGTTGCAAACGAATGTGGTTCGTTGCAGCGCTCCTCCAAAAGAGAAGCATAACCTGAGAGAAGCACATACAACACTTGACAAACATCTGAGAGTGTAGTATAATTCTCTTCTGTCGCTGACAACAGCAACACCACAGTCTCGCCTCCTCAGGAGGCAGACCGCCACAATCGGGACCGATGCATCGAGCGGTGTTCGCACGCCCTCGATTTTTTATCGCCGCCCGGTGGCGCGCACCTGACCAACTGACGTGTGATGCGTGACCCTGAACGAGAACCTCGGTTCTCACTTT
>DASUTC010000010.1 GCA_036374795.1 Herpetosiphonaceae bacterium | reverse complement strand
CAAATCGCGCTCCAGCGCCGGCTCAGAGATAGCCGGCAAACTGCGCAGCCGCTTGAACGCGATGCCGATGACGCGCATGCCGTTCATGGCCATTTCTTCGTTTGCCGCCGCGATGCGCTGCCGCCAGTGTGCATCCAGGGCCTCGGCATGATCGCCCATCCAGAGCTGAGTGGCGATCTCCAGCAGCCCATCCACCGAGCCCTTTGTGAACGCGATGTGTGTCCCTTCCATTCCTTTCATCGCGCTCAGCACTGGGGGCAGGTGCGACGGATCGGCGGGCAGGCGGTGCACGGTGGTCATCCGCTTGCGGTCAGAATCAAACGGCAATTCCGCCACACGCGGCAGCCAGTGCTCCAGCGCGTCGCGCTCCAAGCCCGCCTGCAAGGCAGCGACCAGCAGGGCGCCCTCGGTCGGATCGCCAATTGGCAAGTAACGCCCGCTCTCCCGATCTGGCTGCAGGGAGGCATCGTTGCACAGCGCGCTGCCCGCCAGCACCAGGCCTACCGAAAGCGGCTGATTCTCCCACATCGCGGCGGCATCGCGCGCTGGGGTGAGCGCGGGAGCAGGTGGTTTCGAGGTGCCGACCAGCTCCAGATAGTACCCGGCGACGTCAATCACCGTCACTGTCATGCGGTTTTGCGTCAGCGTACCGGTCTTATCCGAGCAGATGGTGGTGACCGAGCCGAGCGTCTCGACGGCGGGCAGCTTGCGGATCAGAGCGCGGCGACGCAGCATGCGCTGGGCGCCGAGCGCCAGCGTAATCGTGACCACGGCGGGGAGTCCTTCCGGCACCACCGCGACCGCCACGCTGATGGCGGTGAGGATCATGTCGCTGAGCTGCTCGCCGCGCCACATGCCGATCCCAAGCAGCAGCACGGCGATCGTGATCCCCAACAGCGCCAGCTGCTTGCCGACTGTATCAAGCTGTTGTTGCAGGGGTGTTTTCTGCTGTTCCACGCTCTGGATCAGCTCTGCAATCCGGCCCAGCTCAGTGTCCATGCCCGTCGCCGTGACCACCCCTATGCCTCGACCGTAGGTGGCAAAGGTGCCCATATACGCCATATTCTTGCGATCACCGAGCGGCAGCTCCGCAGCGGCCAGCGCTTGCGTTTGTTTCTCGACCGGTTCCGATTCGCCGGTGAGCGCCGCTTCTTGCACGCGGAGGTTGGCGCTCTCGATGAGGCGCAGATCAGCGGGAATGCTGCTGCCCGCCTCCAGCAGGACGATGTCGCCGGGCACCAGGTCGCGTGCGGAAAGCTCCTCGAGCGCCCCACCCCGCCGCACGCGAACGACGGGCACGGCGAGCCGCTTGAGCGCCGCCATGGCCTGCTCGGCGCGGTACTCCTGCACAAAGCCCAGCAGGGCAAAGAGCACGATGATGGCTGAAATGGCAGCGGTTTCCAGCGGTTTGCCGAGCAATGCCGAGAGGATAGCGGCAGCGATCAGGATTAGCACCATGGTGCTGCTGAACTGCTCCCATAGAATGCGCAGGGACGTTTTACCGCCGCGCTCTTGCAACTCGTTGCGGCCGTACTGCGCCAGTCGGCGCGCCGCCTCTGCCGGCTCCAGTCCTCTGTCTTGAGTAGTGCCGAGAGCCTCGAGAACGGTTGATCCATCCTTCATCCATGCCGGCTCCATTGCGGGGCGTTGACTCATAGTTGGACTTCCTTTGGGGGTTGACTCTTGGCAAAGTGAACGGTTCTTCAAGGATAGTGTACCGAATTCTCGGCTGCTTCTCTATTTGGCCCAGGAATATTGTAGCTGCAATAGCCGGCTGACCGGCCA
>DASUTC010000009.1 GCA_036374795.1 Herpetosiphonaceae bacterium | reverse complement strand
GCGAGCCACAGCGCATCCCGCTCCTTCCGTGGGCCACGGCGCTCTCCCGCTGCGCCCGCGCATGGCTCCCTGCTGACGTCGGCTCCTCGCCTTCGTCGCCGCCATCCGTCCATGCACCGCTGGCCTGCACCGAGATCGTGCTCGTCTCGGCTGCTGCTAGATCCGTGTCGAACAGGCCCAGCGGATCGGTACGGGTGATCGGGTTGCCGCGCACGTAGCTGTAGCGGTTGAGACTGCCCGGCTCGGTCTCCACCGCCGGGAACGGATCGGGCGTCAGCCAGGTCGCGGTCGCCGGGTCGTAGGCGCGATTGCGGGCATAGACCAGCCCGTTCGCGTCGTGGCGGTGGCCCGTGTAGCCGTAGCCGCCATCCAGCGCCTCCGCCCCGCGCTCGACCGCGCCCCAATCGGCGTAGGTCGCGGGCAGCCCACTGGTCGGCGCGCCGGTCCGGTCGGTGTAGGCCACGTAGCTGCCCTGTCCGTCCAGGTGCGCAAAGCGCATCGCGCCGTCCTGCTCGATGCCAAGATGACTCATGCCCTGCGGCGCGGTCACGAACCACTGCGGGGATTCTCCGCTGGTCGTCTGCATCAGCACATCCCAGCCGTCCTCGTCATACAGCGTATGCTCGCTGCTTCTCAGCGATCCATCTGCCGCTCGATCTTCGACCACGATGCGGCGGTTGAGGCTGTCGTAGCGAGCCGTCTGGCTGCCCTGCGGCGCTCCGGCGGCATCCAGCGTCGTCACGCGAATCAACCGACCGCGCGCGTCGTAGGCGTACTGCTGCCGAATGCTGCCTGTGGCGCTCAGCCGCTGTCCGGCGGCATCATGGCTGAAGGTCGTGCTGCCGGTCCGCGAGTCGGTCTGCTCCAGCAACCGGTCGGCGATGTCGTAGCGCCAGCGCTGGCTCCAGCTCGTCCCGCCCTCGGTCACGTCGATCGCGGTGCGATTCCCGGCGGCATCGTAACGGATCTGCTGCTCAAGCCGCGTGGTCGTCGCGCCGCTCCGCACGCTCTGGATCAGGCGGTCGGCGGCGTCGTAGCGGTAGGCGGTCTCCTCCAGCGTCACCAGGCCGCCGAGCGTCAGCGCCGAGATGCGCTCCTGCGTGCGATTGTGGTTGGCATCCAGGGTGTACTCGTAGGCCGCGAACGCGCCGTTGTTGCCCTCGTTCAGCACGCTTGTCACTTGGCCCGCGCTATCGTAGTTCCAGCGCAGCGCCGAGGTGGGATAGCGCAGATCGATCAGGTTGCCATTGGCATCGTGGGCGGCGGTGATGGTGTTGCCCAGCCGATCGGCGATCTCCTTGGGCCAGCCGTTGGCGTCGTAGGCGACGATTGACGCGCGCCCATCGGGATAGATGGTGGTCGTGCGCCGTCCCGCCGCGTCGTAGCGCCATTGCACGGTGTGTCCGGTGCTGTCCCGCATCTCGACCGCCCGACCGAGCAGATCGTAGGTGGTGGTCTGCGTGCCAGCCGCGCTGCTCCTGGCGATGACGTTGCTGGTGGCGTCGTAAGTGGTGGTTTCCGTGGCGCCGCCCGACAGCGCGACCGAAACCGGGCGATCCAGCGCGTCGTACTGGGTGGCGATCCGCGCGCCGTTGGGCCGTTGCTCCAGAATCGGGTTGCCTACCGGGTCATACTGGAACCGGGTCCGATTGCCCAGCGCGTCGCTCGTGGTGATGAGACGGCCCAGCAGGTCGTACTCGGCGCGGCGGCGATGCCCGTTGCCGTCCAGCGTCTCGATCAGGCTGCCCGCCGGATCATAGCGCACCTGGATCGCGTTCGCGAGCGGATCGCTGACGCTAATCAGGCGGCTGGCCTGGTCATAGGTCATGCGCACACGCTGGCCCGTGGCGCTCACCTCGGCGGTCGTGTTGTCCAGCACGTCGTACTCCGTGCGCGTGGTATGACCAAGCGGATCGGTCGTTGCCGTGCGCCGGTTGCGGGCATCATAGGCCATCGTCGTGACAAAGCCGCGCCCGTCCATCTGCGCGATCAGGTTATTGGCGGCGTCATAGACCAGCCGCAGTGCCTGACCGCCGGGCTGCGTGATTTTGATGGGATTGCCCACGGCGTCATAGTCGGTGATGGTCGCGTTGCCCAGCGGATCGATCCGGCGAATCGCCCGGCCCAGCAGGTCGTATTCGGTGCGCCAGACGTGGTTTGCCGCGTCGATCTGGGCAATCTGGCGGTTCTCGTTGTCGTAGCGGAAGCTCGTGATCGCGCCGCGTGGATCGATCGTCCGCGCCACGTTGCCTGCGGCATCGTACTCCGTGCGCGTCACGAAGCCCAGCGCATCGATCTCGGTGATGGCGCGGCCCAGCAGATCATACTCGGTCCGGGCGCGCCGACCGAGCGGATCGGTGATCGTTAGCGGCGCGTCGTCGCTGTCGTAAGCGGTGGTGGTGGCATGGCCCAGCGCGTTGATCTCGCGTACCACGCGGCCCTCGGCGTCGTACTCGGTGCGCGTGATGGCACCACGGGGATCGGTGGTGCTCAGGGGGCGACCCAGCGCGTCGTAGGCGGTTCTGGTCGTCGCGCCGTAGGGATCGCGGGTGGCGGTGACGCGGCCCAGCCGGTCGTACTCGGTCGTCTCGTGATGGCCGAGCGCGTCGATCACCACGACCGACTGGTTGTCGGCGTTGTACTCGGTGCGCGTGATCCCACCCAGCGCATCGGTGACGGCGACGGGATTATCGTTGGGATCGTAGGTCGTCGTCTCGGCAAAGCCACGCGGATCAGTCACGCGCACGGCATTCCCGACCGCATCGTAGGTGGTCGTGCGGGTCTGGCCTGCCGCATTCGTCTCCGCCGTCACGCGGCCTTCGGCATCGTAGGCGATTTGCCGCACGCCGCCCAGCGCATCGGTCACGCGGATGGGACTGCCCAGCGCGTCGTACTCGGTGGTCGTGGTTGCGCCGACACCATCGGTGGCGGTCAGCACCCGGCCCTGGGCGTCGTAGGTCCAGGAGCGCGACACGCCGCGGGGATCGATCTCGCGCAGCCGACGGCCTGCGGCATCATAGACCGTCGCCGTGCGATTACCCAGCGCGTCGATCACCAGCGTGGGTCGATCCTGCGCGTCGTAGCGGGTTTCGGTCACACCACCCCGGCGATCGGTCGTCGCGATCAGCCATCCGAGGCGATCGTAGCGATAGGCCGTGACCGCGCCCAGCCGGTCGATCTCTTTCAGGATTCGTCCGTTCGGATCGTACTCGGCAGTCGAAACATTGCCGAGCGCGTCGATCGTGCGCAGCGAGCGGCCCGCCGCGTCGTACTCGTAGCGCGTGGTCTTGCCCAACGCATCGGTCTCGCTGATCAGCCGTCCGAGCGGATCGTAGGTCATGGTGGTCACGGCACCCAGGCGGCTGGTCTCGGTCAGCACCCGATCCAGCGGATCGTAGGTGCGGCTGACAGCATTACCCCGCGCATCAATGGTCCGAATCTCGCGGCCTGCGGCATCGTACTCGTGGCGAATCTGGCGGCCCAGCGGATCGGTCTCGGCGATCACCTGTCCGGCGGCATCGTAGGTGAACGTCCAGGTCGCGCCCGTGCGATCGGTGCGCGCCGCCAGCCGGCCCGCCGCGTCGTAGGTCTGGGTCGTGGCCTGGTTCAGCGCATCCACCGTGCGCCTCAGCCGCCCGACTTCATCATAGAAATACTCGGTCACCGCGCCAGTAAAATCGGTCTCGCCGATCAGTCGATGATTGCCGTCGTAGACGAACTGGCGCGCCGCGCCGAGCGGATTGGTTTCGCGGACGAGATTGCCCACCGCGTCATAGGTGAACTGGGTCACGCTGCCATCGGCGGCCTCGATGCGCGTGACGCGGTGATCGGCGTCGTAGGTGGAGCGCACCGTGTGGCCCAGCGCGTCGGTGATCGCGATCATGTCACCAGCGGCGTTATAGGCGTAGGTCGTCGTCGCGCCCAGGGCATCGGTCTCGCTGGCGATCTGGCCGGTGGCGGTATAAGTGCGGCGGATGGTGTGACCGAGCTCGTTGGTTTCGCTGAGCACCAGCCCGGTGGGCGTGGTCTCGTAGCGGCGCTGACCGCCCAGCGGGTTCTCGATCGCGGTCAGCTGCGCGCCCGTGTAGCTGGAGCGGGTGGTGTGGCCGAGCGGATCGGTGGCGCTGGTGCGCTGGTTGCGGGCATCGTAGGTATAGGTCCAGGTCGCGCCGAGCGGATCGGTTTCGGTCAGCACGTTGCCATTGGCGTCGTAGGTGTACGCCCAGGTGGCGTTGAGCGCGTTGGTGTAGGTCAGCAGATGATCATCGGCGTCGTAGGTGTAACGCTCGGTCTGGCCCAGCGCATCCACGCGCTGCAGCAGCCGGTCGCGCTCGTCATAGGTATCGGTGAGCTGCTGCCCGTCGGCGGCGACATAGGTGGTAGTGCGGGTGCCGTCGTTGTAATTAAAGGTCGTCCAGGTGGTGCTGCCTTCGCGCTGCTGGGCCACGCGGCCCTCGGCGTCGTAGACATTCTCGACCACGAGCCGCCCTGCGCCGTCGGTGATCCGCGTGATGCGGTGGCTGTCGTCGTAGCTGTAGCTGGTGACAGCGCCCGTGAGATCGGTGGCCTGCTGCACACGATTTGTGCCGTCGTAGGTATAGAGGAGCGTCCCCGTAGGACAGGCGATCGCCGTGACGCGGCTGTTGGTCCAGCCAAACGTACAGGTGTGATTGGCGGAGCGCACCGAGGCGAGTTCCGCGCCGGTGTAGGTGGCGGTCAGCGTGGAGCCGGATCGATCCGTGATGGTCTGCCAGCGACCGTCGGCGTCGAAGGTCGTGACGGTGAAATCAGAATCGGTGAGCGTCCATGCGCCCGTGGTGAGATTGCGCGCCAGCGTGAGATCTCCGCCGTCGTCCGTGGTGTACGAGCCGTCTGGGGTGTACACCACTTCTCCAATATCGCCGTCGTCGTCTTCAGGCGTGGTGCGAATCTCCTCGCGAAATCCGGCGGCAAAAAAGACCTGCTGCCCGTCGTCGCGCACGGCAATCACCGACTCATCCTCTTGCCGGATCAGCCGCTCGGCGTAGGTGGCCGCCCAGCCAGGGCCAAAGCTGCCGACCGTAGCGGTATCCAGGCTGTTGAAGGTGCGGCCCAGCGCGATCGAGAGACCAGCGTCCGTGAGCGTGGCATCGATGGCGGTTGACGAGAAGTTGCCCGTCGAGGTGTTCACCGGCTCGCCGGCGCGTCCGTTCTTGCCGCGCGTGCCAAGGGTTCGGGCATGGCGGGGTGGACGGGAAGACTGGATCGTGTACTGGCGGGTGTTGGCGAGCGTGGTGCTATCTTTGGGAATATAGATGCGCTGCCAGGAATTTCCATCAAAGAATTCAGCCCGGCCCTCATAGCGACCGGCATCAGCAAATGTTCGGCTCCGGGTGTAGGTATAGCTTTCACCAGGGGTAAGCTCGATCTCAGCGGTGGCAGGAAAGTGATCGGGCTGCCCGGTGGAGAGACGCGTCATACCAACGCGAAATCTCGGAACGCGCACCCGCCGATTCCCCGTGTTCTTCACGGTAAAGGTGGCCGTCACCGTCGCGTTTTGCGGCGCTGCGGCCTGTGGCGAAAAGGTCAGGCTTTGGGTCAGGTACAGCTCGTTGCGTCGCGCCTGCGGAATCGTGTAGTCGACGGTCAGCAGCGGACGCACCTCAGCGGTTGTACCATCATGGCAGGGCGAGTCGCTCGGCGCGCATTGGTTGGTCGCGAATCGACCGCCTGCCTGTGCCTCGTTCGCCATGACAATCGTGAGACCCTTTTCCCCGCTTGGCTGGGGATTGGCATACCACGCCTGGGCAATGGTCGTCACCGCGAACGACTTGAAATTAGCACCTGCACGGACCGTGGCGGCGATCGGACTGGGCGTTGCCGCCCGGCCCGGTTCATTCGTCCCGTTCACGTCGGCTTCAACCCAGAGATCGATGGTGCGATACAGTGTGACATTGTACGCGCCGCCATGATCGTCCTGATACTGGTACAGGCGCAGCGTGGCGTCCGTAATATCGGCGGCGGTAATCCCCGTGGGGAGCCACGGCAAGCTGAACTGAAGGTAGAGCCGCCGTGTCGCCCCACTTGGCGAACTGCCGAGCAGCATGCTGTTCTCGGCGTGATGCTGATCTCCGTCGAGATCGCTTGATGCGGCATAGGTATCGCCGCTCAACGTTGCCGTCAATGTGGGATCGAGCGTGACCGGGTACGCGCGCGCCGGATCGGCAAGCCACGCGGCGCTCGGCGTGTAGGTGAGCGTGTAGTGTCCAGCACCACGCGGCTGCAATGCCACCCGAACATCAGGTGTGGTCGCTCCTTGCACGTCGATCAGGAACGGTGCTGAGATTGTCCACACCTGTCGTCCGGCCTGATCCAGGACGAGAATGCGCTGTCCATCTTGAACAAGCGTACCGCCTGCGATCTGCAAGGTGGAGCGAAATGTAAAGTCGGAGGCGGGCGGGCGGGCAAAGATCAGATCTTCTTTGACCCCAGGGCCGGTCGCGGTGTAGCGCAGGTCCACGCCGTCCAGCACGTTCTGATAGGTGATCTGCGCGCCGTCGGTGGTGGCCTGCGCCAAACGAACGTGCTGGGGCGTCCAGCCGAGCGTGAGTTCGCCCGCCCTCAGGTCGACCAGGTGGCGGTCAGGTGGGAGTGGGCGACTCGCAGTCGGCGCGACAAAGCGAAGGTCGAGATCGGTGCCGTGGACGCGATAGGCTGGCGGCGAATCCGCTGTCTGCGCGGCGGGCTGAAGGGTGGGCGCATACGGCAGCCATTGATCGCGAGCCTGATAATGAATCGGCTGCGACGCGATCTCGGTGCGCCACCGGTCGTTGGGAAGTTGGTAGGTGCGGCTGGTTGCCGTGCGATAGGCGGGAAGCTCAACCGGCGCAGTGATCGCTGCATCCGGCGACGCGGTGGTTCTGGCATCGCCCGCCAGCGGAACGTAGGTCGTGTAGTATGCGATGGGATCTGGGGCCGAACGCTCGCGGTTTTGCTCGGCTGCGGCTCGTGCCTGAAGCTGGGCGAGGCGCTGCTGCTGATCCACCGGGGGGACGGCGACGACCGGCGGCGTGACGCCAGCCGGTGCGTCTGGCAGCGAGCGACGACCGGGTATGTTCTGACGCTGCCACCAGAAGCGAGCGGCAGCATCCTGGACCGCCTGGGCATGCCCAGGCGTTGCCATGGGTAGCAGGTTGCCAAGCAGCAGGAAGCACCAGAGCAGGGTCAGCGGACGTGAGCGACGGAGCGTAGTTGGCATAGTGACACGACCTTAAGCACAGGGGTGAAGGAGTCAGTCATGGGTGCTGCGGAAGTGGGGGAAATCCAGCGATGAGGAACGAACGCGCACGGCACCATCCTACCAACGGTCGTAGACCGGAGCCAAGACCAAAGGTCCAGATAGCGGACGCACAGAGGACGAGCGCGGAGCAGGTACAAAGTCCTGAGGATGCGGGCTGACTCCACGGAGTCAGTCAGGGGGAGCGTACGCCACGGGGTAGGGATGCAGCAGGACTCGACGTCTATGGGGTCGCGCGGCGGGTGCAGATAAGGAAGCACAGCCGGGTCACTCCGCCATACCCGTGTGGGGGATTTCCCAGGTGGCTTGGACCTCGACCCGGAGCGGCACGACGATCGCGCCACCCG
>DASUTC010000008.1 GCA_036374795.1 Herpetosiphonaceae bacterium | reverse complement strand
TCCAAACTTGTACCAGCGACAAAATGTTGTCTGTTCGTTGTTGATCGGTCATGCGCTGCTCCTACGTCCTATTGTGGCGATCCACGAAGCCGGTATCCTACCTCAGATTGACCGATACTCCAAATTTAGGGCCGCGAACTTCGCCCGCCAGGCACAATAAAACGAGGCCAGAGCAGAGCCCTGCTGGCCTCGTTTGCTCTTTCGTTTAGTGCTTGGTTCTTTCGTTCCCGGCCTAACGACGCGCTACAGCGCACGGGCGAACGCAACGCCATGAATCGCAGGATACCCGGCGCGTAGCTCGGCCCAGGTTCGGCCACGATCGGCGCTGAACCAGAGCGCGCCCTGCGCCGTACCGGCAAAGACCTGATCGATGAAGCGCGGCGGCGTCACCAGCACCGTTACGCCGGTTGGACCCTCGACCGGGGCCCCGGTCGCGCCGCGATCGTCGGAGCGCAGCAGGGCCTCGTGAGTTGCAAGCAGCAGCACCGGCTGCTGGCCGCGCAGCATCAGCAGCGCCCCTGTCGCGGCGGCGGGTAGTGGCTGCTCGCCCTGGGGCGTGTACAGCGAGCGGGTGCCGACGATCAGCAGCGCCTCAGGATCGGAAGGATCGGCGGTGATGGCGAGCGGCTCTAGCACCTGCGCGTCACGCGCCTGCCACTCCGCGCCAATCTGCTGATAGAGCCGTCCATCGACCGACACGCCGATCAGCGTGCCGTCCTCAAGCAGCGACCAGCCCAGGATCGGCGCGGGTAGACGGGCAACCGCCACCCAATCGGAGCCATCGGCGCTCCGCAGCAGCGTGCCGCGCTCGGCGCTGGCATACAACGTCGCGGCGGCATCGAAGACCAGCGACCGGATCGGCTCCGCCAGCACGAGATCCCAGCTCATGCCGCCATTGGCCGAGCGCGAGATCCCGGCGGACGAGGCAGCCAGCGCCAGCAGCGGATCGTTGGGCGAGGCCACCACCGCGCGAAGATCCTGCTCCGTGAGCGCCCGCCCGATCTCGCGCCACCGATCGCTCTTGCCAGGATTTGCTAGCTGCACCAGCCCTTCTGCCGTCGCAATGTACAGAATCCGAGCCTCAGCCATCTGTTCGCTCCGCTGATGCGAGTTTCAAGTTTCAAGTTTCAAGTTTCCGGTGCTTGGTTCTCGCTTTGTTCCCCTGTTCCTGTGTTCTTTGTGCTCTGCTCTCCCCGTTACATCGCCATCTTGCGCCACTGCGGCGATACGCTGCGCAGCCGCTCGATCATCGGCGGCAGCGCCTCCAGCACATAGTCGATATCGGCCTGCGTCGTATCCTTGCCGACGGTAAAGCGCACGCTGCCATGGGCCACATCCGCATCCAAGCCCAGCGCCATCAGCACATGCGAGGGTTCGAGCGAGCCGCTGGTACAGGCCGAGCCGGAGGATGCGCAGATACCAGCCTGATCGAGCAAGAGCAAAATGCTCTCGCCCTCGGCATAGGCAAAGCTGAGATTCGCGTTGTTGGGCAGCCGCCGGACACGATCGCCGTTGAGCCGGACATGCGGAATACGCTCGGCAATGCCGTCGATCAGCCGCTCGCGAAGGCGCGTGCAGTGCGCGACGTAGTGTACGCGGCGCTCCTCGGCGCGCTGCAACGCCGCTGCAAACCCGACGATCCCGGCGACATTCTCAGTGCCAGCACGCCGCCGTCGCTCCTGACCGCCGCCGTTGATCTGTGGCAGCAGCGGCGTGCCCCGGCGCGCATACAGCAGCCCGACACCCTTGGGACCGTAGAACTTATGCGCCGTCAGCGAGAGCAGATCGACATTCAGATCATCCACATTCAGCGGAAGCACGCCAGCGGCCTGGACCGCATCGGTGTGGAAGACAACACCCCGCTCACGGCAGATCGCGCCCAGCTCGGCGATCGGCTGGATCGTGCCGATCTCGTTGTTGGCGTACATAATCGTCGCCAGCACCGTGTCGGGCCGAATCGCGGCGCGTAGATCGTCGGGCGCGACCAGGCCGTTGCTGTCGACGGGCAGCGCTGTAACCTCGAAGCCGAACGCCTTCAAGTAGTCGCAGGTGTGCAGCACGGCGTGATGCTCGATCGCGCTGGTGATGATATGCTGACCTCTACCCCGCTCGCGCGCCGCTAACGCCGCGCCCTTGATCGCCAGATTATCGGATTCGGAGCCGCCGCCGGTAAACACCAGATCCTTGGGCGCGCAGCCCAGAACCTCAGCCGTCAGCGACCGTGCATCGTCGAGCGCCTGGAGCGCGGCGCGGCCCAGGCGATAGACGCTCGATGGGTTGCCGAAGCACTCGGAAAAATATGGCACCATTGCCTCAAGTACCGACGGATCGACCGGCGTTGTCGCAGCATGATCAAGATAGAGCACACGCTCAGCCATGAATATCTCCTTATGTCACAGCCCTATTGTACCCCGTGCCGGGAAGATGCGGCAACAAGGAAACAAGCCAACAAGGGAGTGGAGCCCTGGTTCCTTGTTCTTTTGTTCCTCTGCTCGGCCCTTTGTTCTCTGTTCTTTGTTCCTATTGCCGCTATGCTATAATTCCGCCCAGCTATGGAGGCAACTATGGAGTATGAAGCGGTCATCGGGCTGGAAGTTCACGCCCAAGTCTTGACCGACTCGAAAATGTTCTGTGGCTGTAGCGCCGACTACGCGAACGCCGCTCCTAATACGCATGTCTGCCCGGTATGTCTTGGCCTGCCCGGCGCGCTGCCAGTGATCAACCAGCGCGCGGTGGAGCTGATCGGCATGACCGGCCTCGCGCTCAACTGCCGGGTCAACCACGACACGTTCTTCGATCGCAAGAACTATTTTTATGTCGACTTGCCATCATCCTACCAGCGCAGCCAGTACGACCATCCGATCTGCGTCGAGGGCTGGCTGGAGATCGAAACGGCGAGCGGTGCCAAGCGCATCGGCATTACGCGCGCGCATATGGAAGAAGACACCGGCAAGCTGACCCACGCCGAGAGCGGCTCGCTGGTGGACTATAACCGATCGGGCGTGCCGCTGATGGAGATCGTCAGCGAGCCGGATATTGCGTCGCCGGAGGAAGCGAAGCTGTACTGCGCCAGGATGCGCCAGATGCTGGTCTGGATCGGCGTGAACAGCGGCAACCTCGACGAAGGCGCGATGCGCTTCGATGTCAATGTATCGGTACGGCCTAAAGGCAGCGCCACCTTCGGCACTAAGATCGAGATCAAAAACCTCAACTCGATCCGCTCCGTCGAGCGCGCGCTGATCTACGAGATCGAGCGCCAGACGCAGGTGCTGGTCGGCGGCGGCACGCTCCAGCAGGAAACGCGCGGATGGGATGAAGATCAGGGCATCACGCTCGGCCAGCGCTCAAAGGAGTTCGCCCACGACTATCGCTACTTCCCCGATCCCGATCTGCCGCCGCTGGCGCTCGATGAGGCGTGGGTCGAGCAGCGCCGCGCCGAGCTGATCGAGCTGCCGGATGCGCGGCGACGACGCTTCGAGGCCGACTACCAGCTATCCACGCAGGACGCGCTGCTGCTGACCGGCGAGCGCGCGGTCGCGGACTATTTCGAGACGGCTGTCACCGCCGCCAAAGAACACACGCCGAAGTCAGTCGGCAACTGGATTATCGGCGAGCTGTTCCGGCTGCTCAACGACGGAGGTGAAACGATCGGCGCTGCTGCGGCGCGGCTTCGTCCCGAATTTATCGGCGAGCTGCTGAGCCTGCTCAAGAGCGGCACGATCAACGGCACCACGGCCAAGCAGGTCTTTGAAGAAAGCTTCCGCACCGGCACCGCCCCCGCCGCGATTGTCGACGCCAGAGGGCTGCGGCAGATCAGCGACTCGAATGTGGTGCTCGACTTTGCCCGCCAGGCCGTCGAAGCCAATCCCAAGGTCGTCGGCGACTACCGCTCCGGCAAGATCCAGGCGATCAAATTCCTGGTCGGGCAGGTGATGAAATTGAGTAAGGGCCAGGCTAACCCGCAGTTGGCGGAGCAAGCCCTGCATGAGGTGCTCGACAACTAGAGCGCCGTCAGGCCAGGAGTGTACCTGAAGCCTACGATTCCGTTTAGGGGTGCTACGTGCGGCGTAGCACCCCTGCGTGTTTCTCCGGGATCGGCATGCGCTATTGCTGAGGCTGCGCTTCAGACTTCTATGGACCGACCCTCATCCCTGTTCCCAGGGTTCGATCTATCGCGCCAAACCGGTTCAA
>DASUTC010000007.1 GCA_036374795.1 Herpetosiphonaceae bacterium | reverse complement strand
GCTCTCGCCCACCTGATAGCCCGGATCGCCCTCGATGAACTGCGTCTCCGTGCCGGTGTGGAAGATCGTCAGCGTGCTGCTGGTCTTGCCCTTGAGCGACTTGACGACCTCGACGGTGATGCGCTGCGTGGCGATGCGGTCTTCGCCGCTGGCCTCGCCCGCGACCGGCACGACGATGTCAGGACCGGCCTTGACCTCGGCGACGCGGCCAACGATCACTTCGCTGGCCTTGGCCTTGGCCTCGCCGAGCGTCCGGGGATGATAGAGCCAGGTAGCGTGCCACTGGGGAACGCTCGTGGTGGTGCTGGGCGCGAAGGCCAACATGGACAGACCCAACAGCGAGGCGCTCAGCGCGCCGATGATAATGCGCGTAACTTTCATGATCGATGTCTCCTTAATGCTACAAATCTACGGCGACTGAGCTTACTGGTGGTAGCGATACATGTTGTAGATATCGCTCCAGTCGTGCGAGTTGGTGTAGTAGCCGTTGCCTGCCCAGTAGCCGAGGCCCATGCAGCTCCCGGTGTTGGAGTGATCAAGACCAAAGAGGTGGCCGACTTCCTGGCACTGCACGCCCATCTTGTAGCCGGAGCTCATCGAGTAGTAGTAGTTGACGCGCGCGTGGCCGTGCAGAATATGGTTGCCGCTGACGCTTTCGAGGCTCGCCAGACCCGCCCAGCCGGTGGCGCCGTAGTTGCCGTCGAAGACGTGAATATCGGTGTGGTAGCCAACCTGCGGCACGTACAGGATCGTATTGTTGCTCCAGTCGTTGATCGCGTTGCTGGCCTCGGTGCGATAGTAGGCGGTGTTGTAGGCATTGATCTGCACGGACGAGCCGCCGCGATGCCAGTGCCAGGTGCCCCACTGGTGGGCGAAGGCTTCCGTACCGACGAGCAGGTTGGCGATCACGAGGAGCGCGATTGCGACCGGAGTGGCGAATCGTTTCATGGTACATTCCTCCGAACAAGGACAATTGTTAATCGAATCATCTGGACACGGTTAAGTGTGTTGAGAGGTCGCGATAAACGAACAACCGACGTTGGCTGTCTACCTCCTTTCATTATTCACATTGTTATTTAGGGGGGTTAATGAAATTTTACTATTCATTTTTACAGGAATTTAACAAAAAAGGGTAGTAGTACGTTGGTCATCTCCAAGCGATAGTACAGTACTCCAAATACTCAGGACTTCAGTAATGAGCTAAATAGCCTATGCCGGGGTAGGCCATCTACGGGTAGACCTGATTCTCCGGTACAGATCAAGCTCGTGATGCGGAAAGGTTGGGTCGAGGTCTGCGCTGCGCGGGGGGATTGATCAGGGCATGTCCTTGCTATCGCAGGCGCGACCGCCCGGTAGTGGAAAACGGGCTTAAAGCGAAACAGCGCACCTTCATCAGTGCGCTGTTGGTGGCGACCCCGGCGCGACTCGAACGCGCGACACTTGGTTTAGGAAACCAATGCTCTATCCACTGAGCTACGGGGTCTTGCCCCCATGTTGTACCACAATCGCCAGGAGTTTGCAACACGGCGCGCGGGCCGGGGCGAGTGCCCTTTGGGCGAAGAACATTGGAACGTGAGACATCTGCACCCCAACCCTTGCTCCGCTATGCTGCCCAGGAGCGCCTCCGGCGCAGCCAGCCGCGTCGGATGGCGATCTCGAACGGCCACAGCAGCAGCGCCGCGCCGACGAGCCACGGCCAGAACGCCTGCGTCGGACGGGCCGCCTCCGCTTTGACGGCCTCGGCAGCCTCGTCTGCGGTCTGGAGCACACGTCCGCCACTGATCGTCGCCACGCGCTCAAGCAGCGCGCGGTTCGGCTGGAGCGCAAACTCGGCGGAGTAGGGCCTGGACCAGCCGGCACTCGCCTCAAGCTGCTGATCGTTCTTGCGCAGCGCCACGCCGACTGTGTACGCGCCGTCCTCTGCGGCGGGCAGCGGTGCCTGGTACTGTCCCGGCGCAACTTGCTTGAGCCGGATCGTCGACTCGCCGCCGTCGGGCGCTTCCACGCGCGCGCCGACATCGGCCAGATCGAGCGGCGTGCCGTCGTCGTTGCGCGCCTCGGCAACGATCGTCGGCGTTTTATCGCCGCGCTCGACGCGCACCGTCAGCGGTCCCTGACTCGGATCGGGGAAGGTGTAGGCCAGCATTTGCGTCCAGAGCAGCGGACTCTCGTCCCAGCGCTGCCACTCACCGCCCCACGCCTCGCCGGTATCGGAGGTCCAGGCGAGCGCGCGGCCCAGGCCGTACTGCCAGGCCGTCAGGATCGGGTCCTCTTGCGGCGATTGCAGCACCGTCTCCGCTTCGGGCTTGGGCGTCACCGCGACATAGCCTTCCAGATTGGGAAACTGACGCGGCACAAACCCGCGCACGATCGGATGCGCGCCCGCCGGTTGGGGCTGAAACTGGCCCTCGACGCGCGGATCTTCACGGGCGATCTCAGTCTCCATCAGCGTCAGCTGCGGCAGCTCGCGCGGGTCGGCGGCGAAGTGGTAGCGCCCGCCGCCCTGATCGGCCAGGCGCTCCAGCAGATCTTTGTCGGCATCGTCGCCGATCGCGATCGTCGAGAGGGTAATGCCGTACTCCCGGGCCTGCTCGATCAAGCGATCATATGCCGCAGCGTTGGCGGTAAATGAGCGTCCGTCGGTCAGCAGCACCGCGTGGCGTACCACCGCGTCCTGTTCCGCAAGCTGCGGCAGGCCGATGCCGAGCGCCCGGTAGATGTCGGTGCCGCCGCCGAAATCCAGCGCCGCGATACGGTCTTGAATCTCGCTCAGCGCCAGGCCCTCGCCGATGCGAGTAAAGGGCACCGTCCACTCCGTCTCGGTATCGAAGCTCAGCACGCCGACACGATCGTTGGGCACGAGCACCTGAGTTGCCGCAATCGCCCCGCCCTTCGCCAGCTCCAGCTTGTTGGTCGTCGGCGTCGCGCCGTACATACTCGCCGAGCGATCGATGATCAGCAGCAGCGCAACCTGCTGCCGCTCGCGACGAGGCGGCGTTTCCATCTTGACCGGGAGCACCTCTTCGAGCGGCGTACCTTTGTAGCCGCCCAGCGAGTAGCTGTTGGTGCCGCCGATCGCCAGCAGGCCGTGGCCCATGCTGCGTACGTACTCGCGCAGCGCCGATTGTTGATCGAGCGTGAGCGCGCTGGCGGGAATGTCCTGCAACATGATCGCGTCGAAGCGGCGCAGATCCGAGAGTCGGCTGGACACGTCCACGGGCCGCAGCGCCTCGCTCTGCACGCCCTGCTGCTCAAGCATATCGCGGAGCAGGGCCGCGCTGTCGGGGCGGCGCTCCACGACGAGCACCCTGGGCGGCGGGCCGACCAGCACGGTGGTATCCAGCGTATTGTTCTCGGCGTGGGCATCATCCAGCTTAATCTCGGCGCGGAAGCGCTGCAATCCTGGCTCCGGCACCGTGCCCGGCAGCGGAACCGAGGTCCGTCCGGCCTGAAGCGTGATACTCTCCTGGCTCACGGGCTGGCCGTTGAACGAGAGCACGAGCGTGGCGGTCGTCGCCTCGGTGCTTTCGATCGTCACCGCGCCCCGGAAATTCTGCCCGGCGCGCAGGCCCGCCGGAAGCGAGATCTCCGCGACGCGCGCGTCTTTCTGCGCGTCGTCGGCCAGCGGCAGCACATCCACGGTAATACCCTGCTCGCGTAGCGCCTGCGCCGCCTCGTCCACGCCGGGCGAGGTCGCCGCGCCATCCGACAGCAGAAGCACCTGCCCGCCCCTGGGCTGCAAGCCTTTGGCAAGCTGGAGCGCCGCCTGAATATCGGTGCCTTCGGTTTGAACATCCGGCTGCTGCAAGTCGGGCGCGATCACCACATCCTCGCCGATCGCCGCCACAGTGGTGCGGGCCGTGCCGCGCTCACGAGCGATCCGCGTCGCTACCTGCCAGGCCTCATCGCGCACGCCGGGCGTCAGGCTGGCCGACTGATCGACCAGCACCAGCAGCGGCGCCGGACCCGTCGTGCCAGGCCGGATCGGATCGGCCAGCGCGCCGACGATCAGCAGGCTGATCGCCGCGCGCAGGAGCAGCGCCAAGCGCGGCATCGGGCTGCGACGGGCGATCCACGTGCCCAGCAGCGCCAGCAGCGGCAACAGCCAAAGCCAGTAGGGAGTACGAAAGATCATGTATCTGCTCGCTTACCGCGTAGCGCGCGTCCACGCCGCAAACTATCACGATTACTGTAAAGCCACTCGAAGAGCAGCACGACCAGCCCGGCGATCACCAGCGGCTTCCATAGCTCACGACCGACCAGCTCGGCCTGGTCGTCGGTTGCCACGGGCCGCGAGACGGTGTTGACGGTCGGCTCCGGACGCGAGCGGAGATCGGCCTCGTCGGCGTCGAGCGCGTTCACTGCAACCGCGCCGGTGCCGTTCTGGGCCTGGTAGATCCCAGGCTGGGTCAGCCGCTCGCCCGCCGCGACGGATACGCCATCCTCGCTGCGCAGCGCGAACGGCGCAGCCGTGCCAACCAGCAGCCGATCGTTGGCCTGCGGCAGCAGGGCGCGTGTTGTGGCAGCCGTGAGCAAAGGAAATGCCAGGCGATTGGTGATATTCGACGCGCTTGGATCGAAGGTCCAGATCGCGATCGGATGATTGTTATACTGACCGGTCAAGACCAGCGGTGTGCTGCCGTTCGCGACGGCGACATTGGCCCAAGCTGGTGTTTCCACCTGGACGACGCGCTGAAAGCGTACCGGCCTGAAATCGATCGCCGCGAAGCGCTGGTCGTTGATCACCGTTGCGGTCAGATCGCCAAGCTCTTTGGTGACAGGCACAACCGTCTGGCCGCGCGGTGGTGTGACGATCAGCACGGGTGCCGCTGGAAACGTCGTCGGGAGATAGTTGTCGAAGACCACCAGGGCGGCGTCGGCGCTGGCGCGGTAATCGGCGGGCGAGACGCGACGAACATCAAGGCCGCGCTGTGCCCGCAGCGCCCGCTCAAGCGCGGTTGTCTCGCTGGCGGTCGTCACCAGCACAACATCGGAGCGCGCGTTGCCACCGACAACCACGGCGGCGCGATCGTCGAGCGGCTGAAGATCCTCGCCCGATAGACTGGCCTCGGCGCGGGTCGTGCCCGCCGGAAGCGGCCAGCTCCACTCGGCCTCAGCGCCCGGTTGCAGACGCATCGGCTCCGTCGCGGCGCGGCTGCCGTCCAGGTTGAGGTAGAGCGTGCGGGCGATCGGGACCGTGCCCAGGTTCGCCACGCGCGCGTACAACTGCTGCTGCCCGCTGCGCAGCGGTCGCCCCGCAAACGCGACGATCGCGACATTGTCGCCGTCAGCGCCAACGATCTGCCAGCGCACCTCTCCGGCAACGGTTGGCGTCTCTGCGGCTCGCAGCGCGCGATCGGTCAGAATCACGATCTGAAGCGCTGCCTCCGGCTGCGCCGTCGCCTGAGCAAGGTTGAGCGCGCGAGCGAGATCGCCGTCCGGCCCTCCGGCCCGCATCCGATCGAGCTGGCGTAGAAGCGTGCTGGTATCGTTGCCGGTGCTCTGGCCGACGATGCGCGGCTGCGCGCTTAGCTCGATCACAGCGGCGCTATCGCCACGGCCCGGACTGGCGATCAGCCTGCGCGCCTCGGCTTTGGCCGCTTCCAGACGGCTGGGACTCTCATCCGTCGCCGCCATGCTGGTCGACGTGTCCAGCACGATCACGGTGTGCGTCGCCTCGCCGCGCGCGGCCTCAAGCAGCGGTTGCCCAAGCGCCACGGCCAGCAACATCGCCAGGAGCAGATGCAGCAGCAGCAGCAGCGTCAGCGGCAGCCGTCGCGGTTTGTGCTGAACGGTCTGACGCTGAAGATCGCGCCAGATCTGCAACGAGGGCACGCGGCGGCGCTCACGGCGCTGCTGGATCAGGTGCAGCAGCGCGATGATCGGCAGCGTCAGCAGCGCAAGTAGTCCAAGCGGTAAGAGAAAAGTCATCGCCTCTTTATTCTAGCGCGCTGCCAGGCCAGGGAGGGTGCCCTCTGGGCGGTGGGAGTCCCCCATAGAATCCCTATTCCTGGTCTGGATCAGCGCACGGTAGCTCCGCATAGGTTCCCTGATTACGCACGAGTACGCCCTGATGTCGAACGCGCTCCCACGCTCGTTAGCCGATCACCTGGCGGGCGCGCAGATACGGGATCGTCGCGCGCTCCACGGGCATATCGGTGCTGATGCGCGTATAGCTTGCGCCGCGCCGCTGGCAGGCCGTCTCCAGCGCGCCGCACCACTGGTTCAGCCGCGCCTGGTAGCGGTCGAGCGTCGCCACATCGGCGCTGATCGACAGCCGCTCGCCGTACTCGCTATCTTCCAGCTCGATCTCGCCGCTCAGCGGCGGCTGGAGCTCGTCGGCGTGCAGCAGATGCAGCACCAGCAGTTGCCAGCGCGGCGGCTGCGCCATGCGCAAGACCTGCTCGATGTCGCCGACCGCCCACAGGTCCGAGATCAGCACCAGCAGACCACCTGAGCGCGGTCGGGTGTAGCCCTGCACGACCGGCCCGATCCGGCTTTCCTTGCCGATCCGGATCGTGTCGGCGTAGCGCAGCAGCGACAGCGCGTGCGACTTGCTCTGGACGGGGCCGAACGCGGGCGCGGCAGTGCTATCGAATGTCGTCGCGGTCAGACGATCGCCGTTCGCCAGCGCCAGGTAGCCGAGCGCCGCCAGCAGCAAGCGACCATAGTGCAGCTTGTGGGCATCGCCGTCGCCGTAGTCCATCGAGGCGCTGCGATCCAGCAGCACATGCACCGGCACATCCTGCTCGGTTTCGCCCAGCTTGACGAAGAGATGCTCCTGCCGGGCGTAGGCGTGCCAGTCGACGTAGCGCAGATCGTCGCTGGCCGAGTAGGGCCGATGGTCGCTGAACGTGGGCGCGGGCAGACGGCGCTTGCTGGGATGCGCGCCGCTCAGGCCACCGCGCAGCGAGCGGCTGGCATTGATCGACAGCCGCTCCAGACGGCGCAAAAACGCCTCGTCGAGGACGGTCGCTCGGCGTGCCTGCGGCCTGCGGCTACTGGTTCGGCGAAAAGTAGTCTTCCACCACATCGCGGTACTCTGACGGGATGGCAAGCGGATCGGCCTCGCCTTGCAGCGGCTCGTCGCCGGGATTGCTTCCCGTATTGTGTGTCTCGCCGGTGCCGCCCGCCTCAAGCTGAATCGTCGGGCCGCGCGGACCGGTAGCACTGGTTGTTGGTCCGTTCGTATTTTTGGATGGCGGCAGCGGCAAGTTCTCGCCCTGCGCCTGAGCGGTATCGTCTTGCGCGCCGCGCTCCTCGCCGCCAAGCTGATCGCCTGCGCCGCCTCCGCCCTGGGAGCCGGGCTGACCGCCGCCCTGCTGGCCTTGCTGCTCCTGCTGGCCCTGGCCCTGCTGCTCCTGGCCCTGCTCGCCGGTCGCGCCGTCCTGCTCTTGCTGCGCCGCCTGCTCGCCATTTTGATCGAGCTGCTCGACGGTTCGCGCCAGGTCTTCGAGCGCCTCGGCTGTCTCAGCGCCGCCGCGCTCCAGAGCATCGGCCTGTCGTTCGAGCTGCTCGGCGAGGCCGGGCTGCGCGTCGCGGAGCTGCTCGGCGGCGTCGCGCAGACCCTCGGCGATGTCCTCGCGCGCCTGGCTGCCCAACTGATCGGCCTGATCGGCAAGCTCGCGCAGCTCGCTGGCGGCCTCTCCGGTATCGCCGCGATCGAGCGCATCGGCGGCGGAGCGGGTCGCGCCGTTATCGCGCAGCGCGTCGGCAATCGCGTCGGCGGCAGCCTGCGCTTCGGGCGATAATCCCGGCGGCTGCTCGTCGATCGGCTGGTCGGTTGGCTGCACCCTGGCGGTTTCGGTGGGCGCGGTCGGCGGCGGCAGGTTCGGCAGCGCGGCGGGTGCTAACGCCTCCGGCAGCAGCGGTCGCGTCGCGACGATCAGGCCAAGCGTGAGCAGCGCCACCGCCGCGCCGGTTTCGACCTCACGCCAGGGCACGAGCGGCTGCGAGGCGAAGTAGCGCCGCATCTTGGCGAGCAGCGCCTCGGTTTCCTCGATCAGGCGGTGCTCTAGCGGCTGCGCCGGATCTTGGCGGGCAACCTCAAGCGCCGTCGCGAGCTGCTGCGCCAGGCTGTAGTGGCTGTCCAGGCCACGGGCAAGCTGCTCCAGCGAAGGATGGCTGAGCCAGGCGTAGGCCAGGCCGCTCACCAGCGTCAGCAGCGACAGGCCAAGCGTGAGCGTCGGCGAGAGCTTAACGCCGATCAGCGCCGCGAACAGCCCGACGCTCCAGATGATCAGCGTGAGCCAGATCGCTCGGATGCTGAGCCGCAGGCGTCGCCGCAGGCGGAGCACACGCGCGATGGCCTGCAAGCGAAGTGCAATATCTGCTGAGTGTGTCAATCTTGTTCCTACTCGTCGATACTCAATGGCTGCCGATCGGGTGCTGGCGCGTGGCGGATACGATCAGGCGGCGGCATTGGGCAGCGCTAGCCAAAGGGTAAGGCGTGATCCCGCTCGTTGACGCGCCGGTGGATGTTCCAGCCCAGCACGAGCGCGCCCAGGATTACCAGCCCGACGGCGACCGCCGTCTCGGTGCGCTGGATCGTCAGCAGCGCCGACTCCGCCGAGGCCGCCCCCGACTCATCGCCAAGCCGCGTGAAGGTCTGGTAGGCGGCGGCAAGACGGTTGCGCGCCGCGTTGATGTGCAGCGTTTGCAGCTCACCGCTGGCAACCGTCATCTCGCGCTGCGCCGCCAGCCCTTCGTCGGCGATCGTGCTGTACTCCTCCATCACCTTCATCTGCTCCGGCTGTCCCAGCCCGGCGAAGAGCCTGCGCCCTTCGTCGGCGGCGCTCTTGGCGGCGGCATACTCGCTGCGCTCAAGGGCCGACCGCGCATCTGCCGCCAGCTTCGTCGCGCGCTGGCCGTTCGTCGCGTGCCGAAGCAGTTGCCTGGCACGCTCGGCCAGATCGGCGGGGCCGCTGTCTTGCAGCGTATTCAGCCCAAGCTCCAGCGCCTTGATCGCGGCCTCGTACTCGCCGCGCGCGATCAGCGCCTCGGCCTGTGATAGATCAAACGCGCCGATCGCCCGGTTTCGATACTCCCCGGCCACAAACGCTTCAAGCTGCGCCAGCCACTCTTTTTCAAGCTGATCCGGGCTGACGCCGTAGGCGGTTTCGAGCGCGCTGCGGTAGCCGCTGCTGGTCTTGCTGGCCTCGATGAACCTGCGAAACGTCGCAAAGCCGTCGCGCTGGATCAAGAACGCGACCATTGTGTAGCTCTGTGGGTAGCTGATCTGCGGATTGGCGTAGGCCGTGCCCGGCTGGTTCAGCTCGCGCCAGGAGAGCACGCGGTCGGCGTCGATCACCTGCTGCATCAACTGCATCTTGACGTCCAGCTCCGACGACGGATGCTCAAGATACTGGGCGATGCCCTCTTGAAACGCGGTGGTCAGCTTGTCGCCCGACAGATCGGCGGCGATGATATGGGTCAGCTCATGGCGCACGTTGTTGATGATCTGCTCCTGCGACTGATCGGCGGTCTGCGGCAGCGCGATGCTGATCTCGCGCCTGCCGGTGTGGGCGTGCGCCACCACGCCGGGGATGCTGGCCGCGAGCGGATTGACCTTCTCGTACAGCTCCATGGTCGGATAGATGCGCAGGATCACCGGCGGCGGCGTGCGGTAGCTAAAGACAGCGCTGACCTCGTCGTACACGCCGTCGACGAACTGCGCGTACTGCGCGGCCTCGGCCTCCGAGCCACCGGGAAAGAGGATCGCAAAGTTCGCGGTGCGCTGCTCCTGCCACTCCGCGACCTGCGCACGAGCGCCACGGGTCCCGCAGACGATCAGCGCCAGGATCAGCCCCATCAGGATGAGGCTGCATCGCCGTGGGTTGATCGAATTGTCTATCCTCATGCTCGTTGCTGAGTCCTTGCGTGTTGTACCGATTGGGGGAGATAGCAAAAAGTGTACCTACTTCTGATCAGGGAGT